>JBEKSK010000110.1:0-8250 GCA_049517155.1 Solirubrobacteraceae bacterium | reverse complement strand
TTGTCCGCCGAGCGTGAAGGCCGGGCGCACGATCGCCGGCAGCCCGAGCCCCTCCAGCGCGGCCAGCGCGTCAGCGACATTCGTGGCTATCGCACTGCGCGGCACCCGCAGGCCGGCGCCGAGCATCGTCTCGCGGAACAGGTCGCGGTCCTCGGCCCGGCGGATCGCCTCGTAGTTGGCACCGATCAGCTCGACCCCGTGGCGCTCGAGCGTCCCGTCCTCGTGCAGCGCCTTGGCGAGATTCAGCGCGGTCTGGCCCCCGAGCGTCGGCAGCAGCGCGTCGGGGCGCTCGCGCGCGATGATCTGGCTCACCGGACCGGGCAGCAGCGGCTCGATGTAGGTGACCGCCGCGAATTCGGGATCGGTCATGATCGTCGCCGGGTTCGAGTTGACGAGGATCACCTCGTAGCCCTCCTCGGCGAGCACCTTGCAGGCCTGCGCGCCGGAGTAGTCGAACTCGGCAGCCTGCCCGATGACGATCGGGCCGGAGCCGAGGATCATGATCCGGCGCAGGTCCTCGCGGCGCCCCATCAGGCGCCGATCTCGTGCAGGAAGCGGTCGAACAGGTGCAGTGCGTCGTGCGGTCCCGGCCCCGCCTCGGGGTGATATTGGACCGTGCTGGCGCGTGCCTGCGGCAGTCGCAGACCCTCGACGGTGCGGTCGTAGAGGTTCAGGTGTGTCAGCTCGGCGGGGCCAAAAGCGGTCTCCCAGCGCACCGGCTCCGCGCCGGCGATCGTGCGCTCGCCACCCGGGCCGAGCACGGCGAAGCCGTGATTCTGGCTCGTGATCTCGATCCGCCCGGTCTCCAGGTCCTTGACCGGGTGGTTGGCTCCGCGATGGCCGAAGCGAAGCTTGTAGGTGTCCAGCCCGACCGCGCGGCAGAGCAGCTGGTGCCCGAGGCAGATCCCGAAGATCGGAAGCCGGCCCACCAGTTCGCGGACCGTTGCGACGATGTAGTCCAGGGCGGCCGGATCGCCGGGGCCGTTGACGAGCATCACGGCGTCGGGAGAGCGCTCGAGCAGCGCCGCAGCGGTGCTGGTGCAGGGGTGGATCTGCAGGTTCGCGCCGCGCGCCCGCAGATGGGTGACGATCGAGCCCTTCACGCCGGTGTCGATCAGAGCGATCGTCGGCCCCCCAACGCCGGTTGCCTGGAGGTCGAACGGCTCGGCCGCCGTCACCTCGCGCGCCAGGTCGAGGTTGACCATCGACGGCTCGGCTTCGATCATCGCGGCGGCCTCGCGAGGGTCGCAGTCGGCCGGGAAGATCCCGCCGCGCATCGATCCGGCGTCGCGGATGTGGAGCACGAGCGCGCGCGTGTCGACGCCGGTGATCGCGGGCACGCCGGCGTCTGAGAGCCAGTCGAGCCAGCCTTGCTGCGCCCCCGCATGGTCAGCCTGGTTGCGCGCCTCGCGCATGATCGCGCCGCGGGCGTGGATCCGGCTTGACTCCATCGCCGCCGGGCTGACGCCGTAGTTGCCGATGTGCGGGTAGGTGAAGGTGATCAGCTGGCGGGCATAGGAGGGATCCGTCATCGACTCCTGGTAGCCCGACATCGCGGTGTTGAAGACGACCTCGCCGGTGACCGCTCCCGGCGCGCCGACCGGCTCCCCGTCGAAGCGGGCCCCGTCCTCGAGCAGCACGTAGCTCATGCGGCGCTCAGGGCAAACGCGCGTTCGCGGTAGGCGACGGCGCCGTCGGCGAGCGTCAGCAGGTTGCGCCCGCGCACCTCGCGACCGGCGAAACAGCAGTTGGAGGAGCGACTTTCGTAGCCCGCCTCGCCGATCGTCCAGTGCGCCTCGAGGTCGATCAGGCAGACATTCGCGCTGCGTCCGACGGCGATCGTGGGCACGTCCAGATCGAGCAGGCGGGCGCCGGCGGTGAGCCGCTCGAGCAGCACTTCCAACCCGATCACGCCGGGCAGCACGAGCTCGGTGTAGAGCACGGCGAAGCTGCACTCCAGTCCGGTTGTGCCCATCGGCGCCTGCTCGAAGGGGACGTTCTTCTCGTCGAGTGAGTGCGGCGCGTGGTCGGTCGCGATGCACTCGATCGTCCCCTCGCGCAGCGCCTGAACGAGCGCGGCACGGTCGGCCTGCGTGCGCAACGGCGGGTTCATCTTGAAGTTCGAGTCCAGTGCGCGCACCTCCTCGTCGGTCAGCAGCAGATGATGCGGTGTGGCCTCGCCGCTGGCTCTGGTGCCGCGAGCGCGGGCAGCGGCGAGCGCGTCGACCGAACTGGCAGCCGACAGGTGCTGGAAGTGAACCCGGGCCTGTTCGTGCCCGGCGATCAGCGCGTCGCGGGCGATCATCGTCGACTCCGAGATCGAGGGAATGCCAGCCAGCCCAAGCTCGACCGACACCGCTCCCTCGTGCATCACGCCGGCGCCCGAGAGGGCGCGATCCTCCTCGTGCAGGGCGAGCACGCCCCCGCACAGCCGCTGGTAGCGAAATGCGTGGCGCAGAAGTCCGGCGTCGGCGACGGGCTTGCCGTCATCGGTGAAGCCCACGGCGCCGACGTCGCGCAGTTCGCTCATCTCGCTCAGCCGCTCACCCGCGAGGCCCATGCTGATCGCAGCCATGAAGCCAACCGGGACGCGAGCATCGCGCTGGGCTTCCATCAGCAGCCCGCGCAGGAGCGCCGGGTGGTCGAGCACGGGGTCGGTGTTCGGCATCGCGACGACCGCGCAGTAGCCGCCCGCGGCGGCTGCTCGCGTGCCGGTCTCGAGGTCCTCCTTGTGCTCCTGCCCGGGCGTTCGCAGGTGCACGTGTGGGTCGACGAAGGCCGGGAACAGGTGCTTGCCCTCCGCCTCGACGACCTGCGCCCCGGCCGGGGCCTGCAGGCTCGAGGGCGCGCCGATCTCCGCGATCTCGCCATCGCGTACAAGCACATCGTGCGCGCCGTCGATGCCTGCGTTCGGATCGATCACGTGCGCGGAGCGCAACAGGAGCTCCGCCGGCGGGCGAGACGCGGCGACGAGCTTGCTCATGCGGTTTGCGGCTCGAGCGCCGGCGCCTGGCCGTCCGGCTGTCGGGCTTCGGGCGGCTCCCCGGCCAGCACTTCGTAGAGCACGGCCATGCGAACGACCACCCCGGCGGCGACCTGATCTGTGATCAGCGACTGCGGCGAGTCGATCACCTCGCCCGAGACCTCGATGCCGCGGTTGACCGGGCCCGGGTGCATCAGCAGCTGGCGGGCGCCGAGCCGGCGCGCGTTGATCTGGAAGTTCCGCGTGTACTCGCGAAGTGAAGGCACAAGCGAGTCCTCCATGCGCTCGAGCTGCATTCGCAGCGCATAGACGACATCGGCCTCGCGAAGCCGCTCGATCGAATGGGCGACCGTCGCACCGAGCTGCGTGAACTCGTCGGGCACGAGCGTCGGCGGCCCGGCGACTGTGACCTGCGCGCCGAGCATCCGGAACGCCTGGATGCATGAGCGCGCCACCCGCGAATGCAGCACATCGCCGACGATCCAGATATTGGTGCCATCCAGCGGGCCGATGCGCTGCGTCAGCGTGTAGCAGTCAAGCAGCGCCTGTGTGGGGTGTTGATGCTTGCCGTCGCCGGCGTTGACCACCGCGGCGTGGGTCCAGCCGGCCAGCAGCGCCGGGGCGCCGGCGTGCGGTGAGCGGATCACGATCGCGTCAGGGCCGTAGGCGGACAGGGTCGCCACGGTGTCGCGCAGCGACTCTCCCTTCTCAACGCTCGAACCACTCGAGACGAGGTTCAGGACGTCCGCCGACAGGCGCTTGGCGGCCAGCTCGAACGAGCTCCGCGTGCGAGTCGAAGCCTCGTAGAAGAGATTGATCACCAGGCGTCCCCGCAGCGACGGCAGCTTCTTGATCGGCCGGTCGGCGACCTGGCCGAACTTCGTCGCCAATGCCACGATGCGCTCGATCGCGGGCCGGTCGAGATCGTCGATCGAGACGAGGTTCCTCACGCCCGCGCCCCCCCGTTCGACTCGGCGCTGATCGTCACCTGATCGGAGCCGTCGAGCTCGGCGATCCGCACGTTGACCCGCTCGGCAAGCGACGTCGGCAGGTTCTTGCCGACATAGTCGGGGCGAATCGGAAGTTCCCGGTGACCACGATCGACCAGCGTGGCGAGCTGAACCCGCGACGGGCGCCCGTATTCGAACAGAGCGTCGATCGCCGCGCGGACCGTGCGTCCGGTGAACAGGACGTCGTCGACGACCACGACGGTCGCGCCGTCGAGCGCGAAGTCGATCGCCGTGGCGTGCACGACCGGCGCCTGGGGCCGGCGCCCGAGGTCGTCTCGGTGAAAGGAGATGTCGAGCGAGCCGAGCGCGACGGTCTCGCCGACGAGCGCCGAGATCTGCGTATGCAGGCGTTCGGCGAGATGGACGCCACGACGGTGGATGCCGACGATCGCGAGCGGTGAGTCCCGGTCGGCATTGCGCTCGACGACCTCGTGCGCCATCCGAGCGATCGCGCGTGCAACATCGTCGCGGTCGAGCACGACCTTTTCCGCTGCATGCAACTGCTCCACTACCTTCCTGGCCTCACAGGACCGGGTTAAAGGATGCTGCGTGCAATGTAGCAGCGCGATCCGACGCTCGCCGGCAAACGCCTCGCCGCGGCGCCGGGGCGGTGGCCTGAATAGGAGCCAGCGGTCAGGCCGGCTGCTTCGGCGGCTCGCCGAAGCGAATCAGCGTGGGCTCGCCCCGGTCGGCAAGCGGAATCTCGACACTGTCGAAGTCGCGCGGCAACTCGCTTGCCGCGAAGACCTCGCGCGCCTCCTCGCGCAGCTCACTGCCGCCGTAGCGCGCAGAGATGTGCGTCAGGGCCAGCATCTTGACCTCGGCGTCAGCGGCGATCTGTGCCGCCTGGGCGGCCGTTGAGTGGCCCGTCAGCCGTGCCCGGTCGTGCTCCTGGGTCCCGAAGGTGGCCTCGTGCACGAGCAGGTCGGCGCCGTGGGCCGCGATCGCGAGCGTCTCACACGGCGCCGTGTCGCCGGAGACGACAACCTTGCGACCTTCGCGCTCGGCGCCGATCACCTGTTCGGGCGCCACGCCGGACACGGTCTCTCCGCGCTGCAGCCGGCCGAAGTCGGGGCCCGGCGCGACGCCCAGCGAGGCCGCCAGCTCGGCGTCGAAGCGGCCGGGCCGCGGATCCTCGATGAGGACGTAGCCGAAGGCGAGCACGCGATGGCGCACGTTCACCGCTGCGATCTCGAGCGTGCCTCGCCGCACCGACTCACCGGCCTCGAGTTCCACCACATCCAGTTCGAACCCGAGCTTGCCGTACACGCGCTTCATCGAGCGCATCAGCTCGGCGATCCCGGGCGGACCGTGGATCGCCAGCGGGCGCTCGCGGTCGCGCAGGCTGAAGGTCTGCAGCAGGCCGGGCAGGCCCAGCCAGTGATCGACGTGCAGATGGGTGATGAAGATGTCGGTCAGGTCGCTCAAGCCGACCGATCGCAGCAACTGGCGCTGCGTCCCCTCTCCGCAGTCGATCAGGATGCGTTCCGCCTCGCGGCGAACGAGCAGCGCCGGCAACCCCCGCCGCGCGCTCGGCACCGATCCGGCGGTGCCGGCGAACATCACGGAGAACTCCATCTCGCGGCCGAGCGTAGCGCTCCGGCTATGCTCACGACGAGCGAGGCGGCTGCGCCACGCCCATTCGCGCCCGTAGCTCAGGGGATAGAGCGCTCGCCTCCGGAGCGAGAGGTCGCAGGTTCAAATCCTGCCGGGCGCGTCGAAGCAACACCCTGACAATCGGCTGCTTCTCGTTGACGTGGAGAGCGTGAGCCGGAGCCCCGTCAGCGCCAAAATCAGCCTGTCAGGCCCTTCGTTGGAGGTCGCTCGACGACCTTGGCGGCCTCAACCGCCGCGCTGACGATCTGCAAAGATCGCCCGCATGGCAGGTACCGGGTACAAGCTTCTCGGACGCCTCGCACGGGCGCAGCGGGTACCGCGCCGTGGCCAGCTCGCGCACCTGCTCCTGCGTCATCCGGCAACGCTCGCCTATCGAGATACGCTGGGCTTTACGCGTCGTACCAGCCTCGGCGATATCTACGAGGCCTGCCTGTTCCTCGGGGTTGACCTGTTCCTCCTGCCACAGGCGGTCGTCGACCGGATTCCTGCCGACTCCACAGCGGTTGATGCCGGTGCGCATATCGGCGTCGTGACCAGTCAACTGTGTCGCGCGCTCGGCGCACGCGGCACCGTACATGCTGTTGAGCCGCTGCCGGCCAACGTCAGTCGCTTGCGCGAGCTGAAGTCCGACAATCACCTTGACCAGCTCACGGTCTGGGACTGCGCACTGTCCGATGAGGACGGCTCGGCCGTGCTCCAAACAACGGGCGCCGCAGATGGATCCCCACACTCGTCCCTGACCGCGGCGTCCTACACCGGTGCGACGGTCCCGGTAGCGACCCGAGCTCTTGACAGCATCGTCTCGCCAACCGCGCGCGTGGGATTCATCAAGATTGATGTCGAGGGTGCCGAGTCGCTCGTGCTTGACGGCGCGAAGCGCATCATGACCGGCGATCGCCCGCTGGTGTTTTGCGAGTTCAACGAAATCCATCTCCGGGACGCCGGATCTTCCGCTGACCAACTGTTGCGTAAGTTCGAAGATCTCGGCTACGAAACAGCACACGAGTACCCGCAAGCCGATGCCATCACCGACCGGCTGCTCATACCGCGCTAGGCAGGCGCGGGCGATCTGCGCAGTCTGTGGACCCTCCCGGCGCGCGCCTGGGGCAGCTTTCTAGCCCGGAGTAGGAGCCGCCGGCGGTGTACCGTGTTTCCCGATGGCACGGCGATGGTCAACCGGCGCGATTGGCTTGGCCGGCGCGATCGCGGCAGCCGCGTTGGCGCTGCCCGGATCGGCGCTCGCAGCCGCGGCGACCGCCACGGCGCCCGGCGGCGCCAGCTCCGCCGACGCTCACACCGCGATAGTGGGCGGCAGCGTCGCGGCGGCGGGCACGTTTCCCTGGCTCGCGCTGGTCGAGTACAACGAGGGCAACGGCGAGGCCCAGTACTGCAGCGGCACCGTCGTCGCGTCAAACGTGGTCCTGACGGCCGGCCATTGCGTGGCGAACATCGACACGGGAGTGACGTTGCCGGCGAGCAGCTTCACGGTTTTCACCGGCGACGTTGACTGGACTGCGCCGACAGAGCAGGCCTCGCCCGTCACACAGGTGCTGACATATCCGGGCTTCGACCCGAGCACCGGATACGGAGACGCAGGCGTGCTCGTACTGGCGACCGCGACAACGGCGCCGGTGATCCCGCTCGCCACCCCCGCCGACGAGAGCCTGATCGACGCCGGTAGCGCCATCTCGATCGCCGGGTGGGGTGCCACCTCCGGCACCGGCGGTTTGAGCGACGTGCTGGAGTCGGCGACGATCGGCGTGCAGACGACGGACTACTGCAACTCCCAGGATGGCGCCGACAGTCTGATTTTCGACCCCAGCTCGGAGTTCTGCGCGATCGACCCGGTGAACTACGCGAGCGGCACCTGCCACGGCGACAGCGGCGGGCCGGCGATCGTGACACCGACCCCCACGTCGGTGCTCGAGGTCGGAATTGTCAGCCGTGCCGACGCCTACTGCCGAACGGTCTGGCCCGACATCTTCACTCGCGTGGACCTCGTGTCCGATTGGGTGAGCAGCGAGATCGCGGCCGTCGCCCCGTCCCCGGTCCCGGCCCCGGCGCTCACGGGCACCGCGATGCCGGCGCTGGTCGCCGCCAGCCCACCGCCCGCGCCCGCGAGCGGGAAGTACCTTGCGAGCACGCACCAGCGCGACGGTCACGTGTACACCACGATCGGCCCCGGCGGGGTGACGCGCATCAACGTGCGCTTCGATCTTCACTGCGGGAAGGCAACACGCGGGCCGCTGACGACGACCGAGGTGTTCGCCGACCCGCCGAAGCTCGTGGGTCTCGGCGGTCTTTGGCACTTCTCGACGCTCTACACCGACTCGGCAGGCCGGCGCTACGACATCACCGGTGCCTTCCCCGCCTCCGGGGCCGCGACAACCGCGGCCGGCACGCTCGAGGTCACGACCGGGAACCGCCGCTGCACGAGCGGCACCGTGCGCTGGTCCGCGCCAGCACCGTAGATCTGGCGCGCCACGAGGTCCCGCTTCGCTGCGCTGCGCCGCGCGCTGTCAGAATGCGTGCGTGGGCAAAGTCGTCGCACGAGCCGGCAAGCACCTCGACGCTCCGCCCGAGCGAGTTCTCGAGTTCCTGCGCGACTACCGCGAGTCGCGACCTCGAATCCTGACCGGC
>JBEKSK010000109.1:0-12258 GCA_049517155.1 Solirubrobacteraceae bacterium | reverse complement strand
CCGGATCGTGTCGCTGCAGGCGCGGGGGCGGGCTGTGGCCGGTGAACTCGCGGCGCGAGGCGCCGGCGTGCCGGCTGGCCGGGGCGCGGGGCTGGGCGGTGAGCTGCGGACGAGGTTCGCGCGATCGACGGCGGGGCCGTTCGCCTCGGCTCGCGCGTCGCGCTCCTTCGCCCGCGCGCTCAATCAAGCAGCGATGGAACCGCCCGGAGCGCTGCTGCGTGGGGAGGCTCGCGCGGCCCCGCTGGCGGGCTTGGCCGGCATCAGCGCCTCTGAGTATCTGAGCTTCCCGCCGCTGCGACAGCGCGCCGTGCGTCTGGAGATCGAGCGAGAGCTCGCCCGCCGGCGCGAGCTTCTCAGCGCGTCGGATCCCGCGCCGCGGGCCAAGCTCCGCGCGGCGGCAGCGCGCGCGACCGGGTCTGGCGGACGTGGCGTCGCCGCGCCGAGCGCGCCGCTGACGCGTCGGGCGCGCCAGTTCGGCTCGCGCGAGCCGTGAGCGCGCGAATCGCGATTCCGGCCGCCGTGGCCGCCGGCCTTTTGTGCGCCTTCGTGGTGCTGGGAGGCTGTACGCTGATTCTCCTGTTTGCGGTTGTGCGCGGCGCGGAGCAGGTGGCCGCCAAGCAGGGCGACGTCGCGGGCGGCGGTCTGAAGGTCTCTGTCGCTGCCTCCGCGCAGGCGCGTGCCGACATCCCGCCGCTCTATCTCGCGCTCTATATGCAGGCCGCCGCGCGTTTCGGGCTCGACTGGGCGGTCCTTGCCGGCATCGGCCGCGTGGAATGCGATCACGGCCGCGATCCGGCTCCGTCATGCACTGTCGAGGGCCAACTCAACTCAGCCGGCGCCGGGGGGCCGGCGCAGTTCCTCGTCTCGACGTGGCAGCGCTACGGGATCAGTGCGACCGGGGACGCTCCGCCAGATATGTGGAGCGCTCCAGACGCCATTCTGAGCATGGCGAATTACCTTCACGCGTGCGGCGCGCCAGGGAATTATCGACAGGCGATATATGCCTACAACCATGCTTGGTGGTACGTCGCCGAGGTGCTCGCGTGGGCTCGGACCTACACGGCCCGCTACGGTTCGCCGCCGCCATCATCCTCTCGTCGGAGCACGGTTAACAGGAAGTCGGCGCTACATTCGCACCGCCCCGGGGTCTTAAGCGTTGCTGGCGGCTAGGGGAGCGCCAGACGCCGATGAGACGCGCCAACCGCATAGCCCTGATGGCCGCCACGACGCTGCTCGGCGCGGGAGTGCTCGGCGCGACTCCGGCGCTCGCGGCCCATGACGAGCCCGTCTTCTTCGAGGCGCCGAACGCGCTGCTGACGCAGGCGACGCGGGCCGAGGCGATCACCCAGCTGCAGTCGCTCGGCGTGCACGCGCTGCGCGTGATCATCTTCTGGCGAGACGTCGCGCCCGATCCGAACCACACACATCGGCCGAACTTCGATCAGGCCAATCCGGCCGCCTACCAATGGGGAGCGTATGACTCGCTCCTCGCCGCCGCGGCGGCTCTTCACTGGAAGATCCTGCTTACCGTGAGCGGGCCGGTGCCGCGCTGGGCGACGCCGCACGGTGAGGATATCTACAGCGATCCGAGCGCCGCCGACTTTGGCAAGTTCATGGAGGCGGTCGGCAGGCACTTCGGCAAACGGGTCAAGCTCTTCTCGATCTGGAACGAGCCGAACGAGCCCGGCTTCCTGCGGCCGCAGTACGTGCATGGGAAGCTCGCCTCCGCCGCCATCTACCGCGGCCTCTTCCTGGCGGGCTACAGGGGCCTGCAGGCCTCGGGGAACTTCTCCGGCATGACCGTGCTGATGGGCGAGACCTCACCGACGGGCGTGGGCAGCCAGGGCGTGCCCGCGCCGCTTGCCTTCCTGCGCGGCGTGCTGTGTCTGAACTCCAACTACAGGCCGGTCGGGCACTGCGCGCTGCTGCCCGCCGACGGCTATGCGCAGCACCCCTACTCGAACTCGCGCGGCCCGTTCTGGGTCCCGCCGGCCGACGATGTCACGATCGCCACGATCGGGCGCCTGGTGAGCGCGCTCAACCGCGCCGCGGCGGTGCACGCGATCCGCCCGGGGCTACCGGTCTACATCACGGAGTTCGGCGTTCAGAGCGTGCCCAACCCGTTCACCGGCGTCTCGCTCGCACAGCAGGCCGAGTATCTCGCGATCTCCGAGCACATCGCGTGGGACAATCCGCGCGTCGCGTCCTTCGGCCAGTACCTGTTGCGCGACGACCGTCCGGCCGGCGGCCGCGTCGTCGGCTTCCAGACCGGTCTTGAAACCTACAAGGGCGTCGACAAGCCGGCGTATGACGGCTTCCGGCTGCCGTTGACCGTAACGCGCACCCCGACGGGCGTGTCGTTCTGGGGCCTCGTGCGCCCCGCGCACGGCGCCACCCACGTCGTCGTGCAGTACTCGAGCAACGCGGGCCGCAGCTGGTTCGCACTGGCGCACGAGCAGACCGACGGCGCCGGCGCCTGGACGGGGACCGGCCGCTTTGCGGCTGCTCGGCTGTGGCGGGCCAGCTGGGTCTCGCCGACCGGGCAGGACTTCACGGGCGCGCCGACGCGCGCCTACAGTACCTCGGGCCGGGTCGCCGCCTGAGCGCGACGCGCCGGCGCTTCACCACACGCGGCAGCCGCTCGCTCAGCGGTGCTTACCGGGAACCCACAGCGGGTCATCGCCGCCGTTGGCCTCCCGCGCCAGGATGAACAGCAGGTCGCTCAGGCGGTTCAGGTAGCGGAGCGTCTGCGGGCTGGCCTGCTCGCCGAGTGAGACGACGCGTCGCTCGGCTCGGCGGCACACCGTGCGGCACACGTGCAGCCACGCGGCGGCGGGCGTCCCGCCGGACAGCACGAAAGAGTGCAGCGGCTGCAACTGCGCGTTGACCTCGTCGCAGCGCTGTTCTAGCCACTCGACCTGCTCGGCCAGCAGGCGCAGGCGCTCGCGCGCGTCCTGCGCCGGCACCGAGAGATCGGCGCCGAGGTCGAACAGGTCGTTCTGGATCCGCCGCAGCCATTCGGCCGTGTGCTCAGGCAGCCCGGTCAGCGTCAGCGCGAACCCCAGGTGCGCGCCGAGTTCGTCGACAGCGCCGTAGGCCTCGATGCGGCGATCGTCCTTGCGCACCCGGCTCATGTCTCCGAGATGCGTCTCGCCACCGTCGCCGAGCTTGGTGTAGATGCGGGTCAGATTCACGGTCATCGGCTCTGCTCGCAGTGTCGCAGAGCGCTACGATGGCGCGGTAATTGGTCGGTGGCACGGGAAGCCGGTGTAAATCCGGCGCGGACCCGCCACTGTTACCGGGGAAGTCCCACCGCACGCGCGCAAGCGCACGCCACTGGCTCGCCCTAGCGAGCCGGGAAGGCGCGGCAGGATCGGCCCGGAAGCCAGGAGACCTGCGCCGACCGCAAGCCACATAGACCCTCGTGGAAAGGGGTTGGCCACTCATGCAACGCACCCATTCGGGCCGTCCGGCGCTGATCCGTCGGTTGGCGGCGACCGCTGTACTCACCGGGCTGCTGGTCGCAACCCTCGCGACCGCGCTCCTCACCTCGAGAGCCTCCGCCGGCAGCGCCGTCGCGGCCGTCACAGTACGTGTCGAGGGCACCAAGGCGACGCTCGTCCCCGCGACGCGCGTCGTTCTCCCGGCCGCCAAGGTCACCAAGAACGGGATCGCCGCCGACAGCTGCGCGGGCGCCAGCGCTGCCGGCGCGCTCGAGCTTGCGACCCACGGCGACTGGACGGGAACCTGGTCAGCGTCCTACAAGTCCTACTTCCTGACGGGAATCGAAGGGCTGAGCTTCCCGAGCACCGGGGCGCAGTACTGGGCCTTCTGGGTCAACGATGCCCCGTCCGCCGCCGGGATCTGCAGCCGCGGTGATCGGGCGACCGTTCACGGTCGCCGTAACCGCCTACAGCGACGCCAAGGGCACGCCGTCCAAGGCTGTGGGTGCGACCGTCAGCGCCGGCGGCGCCTCGGCCAAGACCACGGCCGCCGGGACCGCGACGCTGACGTTCACCCACGCCGGCGAGCTGACGCTCAAGGTGAGTGAACCGGACGCCATCCGGACCGAGGCGAGCGTTTGCGTCGAGGCCGCGGGAGCCAAGACGTGCGCGTGAGCGGTGCCCTGGACTAAACGGATCAGCGCGAGCGTCGCCATCACGGCGGCGCTCGCACTCGCCGGCTGCGGGCTCGGTGCCGGCAGCACGCCGGCGCACGTCTCGCTGCTCGTCACGCAGGGGTTCGGGGCGCAGACGCTGCTCTCCCAGAGCGCGCCGAAGATCGCGGGGGCCGACACGGTGATGCGCATGCTCGAGCGCAACGCGAAGGTTGGGACGCTCGACGGCGGCGGCTTCGTCGAGGCCGTCAACGGCCTGTCCGGCGGCGGTGGACAGGACTGGTTCTACTACGTCAACGGAGTGCAGGCGCCCAAGGGCGCCGCCGAGACCAAGCTCCACGACGGCGACCACGTGTGGTGGGACCGCCACGACTGGAGCGCGACAGACAGCATCCCGGCGGTCGTCGGCTCCTTCCCCGAGCCGTTCGCCGACGGCTACGGCGGCCGGCGCTACCCGCTGCGGATCGAATGCACCCAGACCGCATCGAAGTCATGCGGCGCGGTCGAGCAGGTCTTCGCCGGCTACATGCTCGTCGCCTCGCTCGGCTGCCTGCTGTGCTCGCAGTACAACCTCTCACTGCGCGTGCTCGTCGGGCCCTATTCGACCCTGACCGCAGATCCGGCGGCCGAACAGCTCGCGCGCGGCGTCGGCGCGAGCGGCGTCTACGCGCGGTTTGAGGACCACGGCACGAAGCTTGAGCTGCTCGATCAGTCCGGTCGCGTCGTGCGCACCGCCGGCGCCGGCGCCGGCCTGATCGCGGCGACCCGCTTCCTCGGCCAGCCGCCCGTCTGGTTC
Source organism: Solirubrobacteraceae bacterium (assembly GCA_049517155.1). GTDB lineage: Bacteria > Actinomycetota > Thermoleophilia > Solirubrobacterales > Solirubrobacteraceae > Palsa-513. Next base: position 7,345 of record JBEKSK010000109.1, on the reverse strand, counting down.
GTCACCGGCACAGACACAGCCGGGGTTGGCGCCGCGGTGCAGGCGTTCAACGCCGACACGCTGGACGGCCACTTCGCGGTCGCCGTGATCGCCGGCGCCGCGGTCCCGCTCCCGGACGAGGAGCCGTGAGCTACCTGCGCCGCGCCAGCCCGCTGCACGCGGCGCGTGCCGGCGTCGGCGCCGCCTACTGCGCGGCGATCGTGCTCGCGGCGCTCGTGATCGGAAATCCGCTGCTCCTCGGCGTGCTGGCGCTCGCGGTGCTAGCCGCGGGCGCCGGTGCCGGGGCAGGCGCCCGTGTGGCCCGCTCGCTCTGTCTCTCGGCGCCGATGGCGCTGCTGATCGTGATCGTCAATGGGCTGGTCAGTCGCGAGGGACTGACGGTGATCGCGCGGCTCGGCGACGGCGGCCCGTTCGGGCAGATCGACATCACGCTCGAGGCGCTCGCCTACGGCGCCAAAGAGGCGCTCGTGCTGGTCGTGATCATCGCAGCCTGCGCGCTCGCCAGCGCGGCGGTGGATCCCGACGAACTGCTACGCTCGCTGCGCCGCGTCTCGCTGCGCTCGGCGCTGACGGCGACGATCGCGACGCGGATGGTGCCGCTGCTCGCGCTCGACGCGCGGCGCATCGGCGACGCGCAGCGTTGCCGGCCGGACCCCGCAGGACGGCTCGCCGTGATGCGAGCGATCACCGCCAATGCGCTTGACCGTTCGCTGGACATCGCCGCGACGCTCGAGGTGCGCGGCTACGGCTGCGCACGGCGACCCGCCCGGGCGTACCGCGCGTGGTCGCGTCACGACCTCGCCTTCTCGGTCTGCGCCGTGGCGATCGCGGTGACGGCGCTCACGCTGCCGGCGCCATTCTCCTTCTATCCCTCGATCCACGGCTCGTTCGGTGCGAGCACCTGGATTTCGGCGGCCGTGCTGGCCGTCGCCGTGCTGGCGCCATTCGCGCAGCGCCGCGGGGTCGCGCGATGAACGCGCTCGCGCTCGAAGGCGTCACCTACAGCTACCCCGGCGCCGAAACTCCGGCGCTTCGCGGGCTGACGGTCGAGATCTCGCAGGGCGAGTTCGTCGTGCTGGCCGGCAGCTCGGCGGCCGGCAAGTCGACGCTGCTCGGCGTGGCCTGCGGGCTCGTGCCGCATTTTCACGGCGGTCGCTTTGACGGCCGCGCCGAGATCTGCGGCATGAGCCTGCGCGAACACGGCCCCGCCGCCCTGGCAGGCGAGGTCGGCACGCTGTTCCAGGATCCCGAGACGCAGGTGGTGATGGGCACGGTCCGGGCGGAGCTGGCCTTCCCGCTGGAGAATCGCGGGCACGCGGCGGTCGCCGTCGCCCGCGGCGTAGAGGAGGTCGCACTGGCGCTCGGCATCGAAGCGCTGCTCGAGCACTCGACAGCCGAGCTGTCCGGCGGCGAGCTCCAGCGCGTGGCCCTCGGTGCCGCGCTCGCCGGACGCCCGCGGCTGCTCGTGTTGGATGAGCCGACGTCGCAGCTTGATCCGGTCGCCGGAGACGAACTGCTCGGGCTGCTGCGGCGTCTGAACGAGGAGTGGGGGACGACGATCGTGCTCGCCGAGCACCGGCTCGAGCGCTGCCTCGGCGCGGCCGACCGCGTGATCGCCCTGCACCGCGGCGAGATCGTCTGCGACGCCGCCCCGAGCGGCTTTCTCGACTGGGCGCACGGCGCCGCGCCGGCGCTCGAGACGCCGGGTGCGACGCTGATCGCGGGCCTCGGTCTGCACCCCGCTCCGGCCGGGGTCAAGCAGGCTCGCACCACGCTCCGCGCCGCCGGGCTCCTGCCCGAGCGCGAGGCTCCTGCGGCTGCGCCGGAGCGCCCGCCGCGCCGCCTTCGCCGCCGCCAGGGCGCGGCGGCCAGCCTGCGACTGCGCCACGTCTGGCACGAGATCAGAGGTGGCCCTGCGATCCTCGCCGGGGTCTCGCTGTCTGTGGCAGCGGGTGAGCGTGTCGTGCTGCTCGGGCGAAACGGAGCCGGCAAGTCGACGCTGCTACGCCACGTGGCGGGGCTCGCCGAGCCCACGCGGGGCCGCGTCGAGCGCGATGGCCGCGTCGCACTGCTGCTGCAGAACCCCGGCGACTACTTCATCCACGACCGCGTCGCTGACGAGCTTGACGCCGCGTCTCTGCGGGCCGCGGGCCTCGAGTCCCTCGCCGCGCGCCACCCGCGCGACTGCTCCGGCGGTGAGCGCCAGCGGCTCGCGCTGGCGATCGTCACCGGCGGCGAACCGGCACCGGCCGTGCTGTGCCTCGATGAGCCGACGCGCGGGATGGACCGCGAGGCGAAGGCGGCGCTCGCCGAGCAGATCATCGGTTTCTCGCAGCGCGGCGTCGCGGTGCTGGTCGCCACGCACGACCCCGAGTTCGCCGCCGGCTTCGCGACCCGCGCGGTGCTGCTCGCGGACGGACGCGTGCTCGCCGACTCAAGTCCTGCTGACCTGCTCGCCGGCGGCTGGTACTTCGCCACCGAGACGGCCCGGATCCTCGGCGGGTACAGGGGGATCCTGACGGCGCCCCAGGCGCTCGCCCAACTGCGCCCGGCGGCCGCACCGATCGGATCGACCCGGTGAGCTGGCCGCTGGCCTCGTTTCTGATCCTGGCGCTCGCGCTCGCCGCCGGCTTCTGGTGGTATGAGCGCTCGCAGCCGTCCTCGCGCACCGTGGCGGTCGTCGCCTCGCTCGCCGCGCTCGCAACGCTCGGGCGCATCGCGTTCGCGCCGCTGCCGAGCGTCAAGCCGACCACCGACATCGTGCTGATCGCCGGCTTCGTGCTCGGCGGGCCGCCCGGGTTCGCGGTCGGCGCGGTCGCGGCGATCGCTTCCAACATCGTCTTCGGGCAGGGACCGTGGACGCCGTGGCAGATGCTCGCGTGGGGAATGGTCGGGCTGCTGGGTGCGGGCCTGCGGCGCCGGCGCGCGCGGCCGATCCCGCGGCTCGCGATGGCGCTGATCTGCGGCGCCGCCGGCTTCGCCTACGGCCTCGTGCTCAACTTCTACACCTTCATCACCTTCACCGGCCAGCACACACTCGCGCAGTTCCTCTTGATCGAAGGAGCGGCATTCCCGTTCGACCTGGCGCACGCCGTGGGCAACTTCCTCTTCTTCCTCGCCTTCGGCCCGGCCCTCGTGCGCGCACTCCAGCGCTTCCGGGCGCGCATGGAGGTCCAGTGGGGAGGCCTCTCGGCGCCGGCGCCGCTGCTGATCGCGCTCGTCTTTGCCGGCGCCGGCGCCGCTGGCCTGAGCGCCCCCCCGGCCAGAGCGCAGGCCTCGCCGGTGCCGAGTGCGCAGGCCCTCGCCTACCTCGCGCGAGTTCAGAACGCCGACGGCGGGTTCGGGCTCGGTCCCGGCCAGGCGTCCTCGCAGCTGGCGAGCGCGTGGGTCGTGATCGGCCTGGCCGCGGCCGGCCGCAATCCCGCCGCGGTCACCAAGCACGGCCATAGCGCGGTCGCCTGGATCCGCACGCACCTCGGCCAGCTCCAGGGCGCGGGCGACCTCGAGCGAACGATTCTCGCGCTTGCTGCCGCCCGCGCCCCGCTGGGCTCGCTGCCCGCCAGGTTGCGGGCCGACCAGCTCGCCGACGGCTCGGTCGACGAGCAGTCGAACCTGACGGCGTTCGCGATCCTCGCGCTGCGCGCCGCGCACGCGAGCGGCACGCGCTCGGCCGCCGCGTGGCTACAGCACGCGCAGAACACCGATGGCGGCTTCAGCTTCGGTGTGCGCGGCGACCCGAGCGACGTCGACGACACGGCGGCGGCGATCGAGGCGCTGCGCGCCGCGTCGGCACCTACCGGGGCCCTCGCCCGCGCAAGGGCGTATCTGGCTGCGAGCGAGAACGCCGACGGCGGCTTCCCGCAGCAGCCGGGCGGCGCTTCGAACGCACAGTCGACGGCCTGGGCGGTCCAGGCGCTCGTGGCCGTCGGCGCGGCCACGCAGCGGCCGCTCGCCTACCTGCGAGCACTGCTCACAAGCTCCGGCGCCGTCCGCTACGCGGCCAACTTGACGCTGACGCCGGTGTGGGTGACGGCCGAGGCGCTGGCGGCGTTTGCGCGCGCACCACTGCCGGTCGGCGCCTGAGCCGCAGCGCGCCTGCGGGGCCCCTCGCGACCGGAATTTCCCGCAGCGAAAGCGCGGAGCTGCCACCGAGGGTCCGCCCGCTCCGATCGCATATGGTGCAAGCCGATGCTGATTGGGGTGCCTACGGAAACCGCTGCCGGCGAGAGCCGTGTGGCCCTGGTGCCGGAGGCGGTGCGCAAACTGGTTGCGCGCGGTGCGCAGATCGTCGTGCAATCCGGCGCAGGCCAGGCCGCGAGCTTCCCGGACAGCGCCTACCAGGCCGCCGGCGCGACGCTCGTCGCGACAGCGGCCGAGGTCTGGCATGCAGCGCTGATCGTGAAGGTCGCGCCGCCGAGCGAGGCCGAGGCGGCGGCGCTGGCCCCGGGCGCCGTGCTGATCGGCTTCCTGAATCCGCTCGGGAGCCCCCGCGCCACGCGCGCGCTGGCCGCGGCGGGCGTCACGGCCTTTGCGATGGAGTCGATTCCGCGGATCTCGCGGGCGCAGGCGATGGATGCGCTGTCCTCGCAATCGAATGTCGCGGGCTACCGGGCGGCGCTGCTCGGGGCCGGCTACAGCGGCCGTTTCTTTCCGATGCTGATGACCGCGGCGGGCACGATCCCGCCGGCAAAGGTGCTCGTGCTCGGGGTGGGCGTCGCTGGCTTGCAGGCGCTTGCGACCGCGCGGCGGCTGGGCGCGCAGACGACCGGCTATGACGTGCGCCCAGAGGTTGCCGAGCAGGTGACCTCGCTTGGTGCGAGGTGGCTCGACCTCGGGATCGAGGCGGCGGGCGAAGGGGGATATGCCCGCGCGCTGACGGAGGAGGAGCGGGCCGCGCAGCAACAGGCGCTGACGGACGCGATCAAGGGCTTCGACGTCGTGATCACGACCGCGCTTGTACCTGGACGCCCGGCGCCCCGGCTCGTGACCGCAGAGGCGGTTCAGGGAATGAAGCCCGGCAGTGTGATCGTCGATCTGGCCGGGGAGACCGGCGGCAACTGCGAGCTGACGACGCCCGGCGAGGAGACGGTCGAGTACGGCGTCACGATCGTCTCGCCGCTGAACCTCGCGGCCGAGATGCCCGAGCACGCGTCGCAGCTGTACGCGCGCAACGTCCAGGCGCTGCTCGAGCTGTTCCTCGACGAGCACGGCGAGCTGGCGCTCGACTTCGAGGATGAGATCGTCTCGGGCTCATGCATCGTGCGTGATGGTGTGATCGTCAACGACGGCGCTCGCGCGCTTGTGGAGGGCTCGGGCTGATGCTGGTCACCAATCTCACGATCCTCGTGCTGGCCGGCTTCATCGGCTTCGCCGTGATCTCGAAGATCCCGAACACTCTGCACACGCCGCTGATGAGCGGCACGAACGCGATCCACGGGATCGTGCTGCTGGGTGGGCTGCTCGTGATCGGCTTGGCCGGCAACAGCGCGTTCAACAAGCTGATCCTGGTGATCGCGATCGCGTTTGGCACGATCAACATCGTCGGCGGCTTCCTGGTCACCGACCGGATGCTCGAGATGTTCAAGCGCAAGCCCACTTCGGCGCCCAAGGACGGCGAGCAGAAGTGATTCTCGCCACAAGCTTCCTCCACAACGAGAACTTCCTGCGCGTCCTCTATATCGCCGCCTTCGCGCTTTTCATTTACGGCCTGATGGGACTGACCGGCCCCCGCACGGCGGTGCGCGGCAACCGGATCGCCGCGGTCGGCATGGCGATCGCCGTGATCGCGACGCTGCTGCAGCCCGGTGAGGGCAACTGGGGCCTGATCATCCTGGGCGTCGCGATCGGCACGGCCGTCGGCATCCCGGCGGCGCGCAGGGTGCGGATGACTGCGATGCCGCAGATGGTCGCGCTGTTCAATGGCGTCGGCGGCGGCGCCGTGTTCCTGATCGCCTGGGCGGAGTTCGACAACACCGGCGGCTACGCGCACCCGGCCGGCCTGCACACAGCGGCGTCGGGCCCGGTCCCCACCTACGTCGCCGTCTTCTCGATCTTCGCCGCGATCATCGGCTCGGTCTCCTTCTGGGGCTCCAACATCGCCTTCGGCAAGCTCCAGGAACTGCTTCCCGGCCGCCCGATCACGCTCGGCTCGCTTCAGCAACCCGTCAACTTCGCACTCGGCGCAATCGCGGTCGCGCTCGGCGTGATCATCGTCGCCGGCTCGCATTCCGAGCTGATCTTCATTCTCATGCTGCTCGCAGCGGCCGCGCTCGGCAACGCCGTCGTGCTGCCGATCGGCGGCGCCGACATGCCGGTCGTGATCTCGATGCTGAACGCCGCGACCGGGCTCTCCGCCGCCGCGACCGGGGTCGCGCTCAACAACCCGGCGCTGATCGTCGCGGGAATGATCGTGGGCGCGTCCGGCTCGATTCTCACGAACCTGATGGCGGTCGCGATGAACCGATCGATCCCCGCGATCATCGCCGGCGGCTTTGGCGGCGGTGGCGTCGTCGAGGGCGCGACCGGCGCCGGTGCGTTCGAGGGAACTGTGCGCTCGACGAGCGCCGCGGACGTCGCGATGCAGCTCGCCTACGCCCGCCTGGTCGTCGTCGTGCCCGGCTACGGCATGGCCGTCGCGCAAGCCCAGCACGCGGTGCGCGAACTCGCCAAGGCGCTCGAGGCACGCGGCGTCGAGATCAAATATGCGATCCACCCGGTGGCCGGACGCATGCCCGGCCACATGAACGTGCTGCTCGCGGAAGCTGACGTGCCCTACGACCAGCTCAAGGAAATGGACGACATCAACCCCGAATTCCCGCGTACCGACGTCGCACTCGTGATCGGCGCCAACGACGTCACCAACCCGGCCGCGCACACGAACCCTGGTTCACCGATCTATGGCATGCCGATCCTCGACGTCGAGAACGCCCACTCGGTCGTCGTCATCAAACGCTCGATGAACCCCGGCTTCGCCGGCATCGAGAACGAGCTTTACTACAAGCCGAACACCTCGATGCTTTTCGGCGACGCAAAGAGCGCCGTCGCCGACATCACCGCGGAGCTCGCGGACATCTGATCATCACGAGAAGGAGGCACGCATGCCCGCAAAGGGAACTGCAGAATGGAAGGGCGAGCTGCGCTCCGGCGCCGGCACGTTCAGCGCCGGCGACACGATCCACGGCGATTTCTCGTTCCGCTCACGCTTCGAGGACGGCCCCGGCGCAAACCCCGAGCAGCTGCTCGCCGCCGCCCACGCGTCGTGCTTCTCGATGGCGCTCTCCAACACCCTCGCGCAGGCGGGCACGCCCGCGGAGTCGATCCGCACCGACGCGGTCGTGACACTGCG
>JBEKSK010000108.1:0-8398 GCA_049517155.1 Solirubrobacteraceae bacterium | reverse complement strand
TCAGAGCCGATGAGCTGTTCGGGTCGGTGCATGCACCGACCCGCCGGGGGGTGCATGCACCCCCCGGTAGCTGGGTGCACCCCGTGAGGGGCACAGGCATGCACCCAGCTTGGATCCGGCCGTGAGCGAAATCGTCGTGGTGGCGGTGCCGCTGCAGCAGACCCGCGCCCTGCGCCGCGACGTCCTGCGCCCGCACCAGACGCTCGCGCAACTCGCCGCGGAGGAGCCGCCGGATGCCTACTCGCTCGCCGCCTTCGAAGCGGGCGAGCTGATCGCCGCCGGCTTCGTCGTGCCCGAGGGGGAGCCGGGCGCGTGGCGGATCCGCAGCATGGCGACCACGCCGGCGGCGCGGGGCCGGGGTGCCGGCGCCGCCGTGCTGGGCGGGCTGATCGCCCACGCGCGCGCACACGGCGCCGTGCGGATCTGGTGCAACGCGCGCTCGCCGGCGCGCTCCCTCTACGAGCGCGCCGGTCTGCGCGTGGTGTCGCAGGAGTTCGACCTGCCCCGGATCGGGCCGCACTTCGTGATGGAGTTCACGGTCGCCACTTGATCGAGCAGCCGACCGGCTCGGTCTGCGCCGGGTCGGGCTGGCGGTGCTCGAGCGCGGCATCGAGGGCGTCGCGCAGCCACGCGGCGGCCAGCGACTCGTCGCGGTAGTCGGCATCCGGGGCGCCGTGGTAGACGAGGCGGCCGTCGGTGTCGAGCACGAAAACGTCCGGCGTCACCGCCGCGCCCCAGGCGTGCGCGACCTCCTGCGTGGCGTCGTGCAGGTAGGGGCTCGCGAACTCGCCGGCGGCGACGCGGGCGCTCATCGCCGCGAGCGAGTCGTGCGGGAAGCGCTCGGCGTCGTTGCTGTTGATCTGCAGGATCCGCACACCACGGGGGCCGTAGTCGCGCGCCACGGCCTGCACGCGCTCGTGCCAGGCGAGCGCGTAGGGGCAGTGGTTGCAGGTGAAAACGACTGCGGTCACTGGGCTGTCAACGTCGCGCAGCGGCGTGGCGTTGGCGTAGGTGTCGGGCAGGGTGAAGTTCGGGGCGAGGGCTCCGATCGCAAATGACATGGTCAGGACTCCTGGGTGGGTGGGGGAAGCAGCCGGCGCAGCGCCTCGCGCAGGTCGGCGGGGTCGGGCGTCGGGGAATGGCGCCCGTCGCGGCGGCGGTAGAGGCGGCAGGTGAGGCCGGTGGGCTCGCCGGGCGTCGGCGGCAGGGGATCGATGCCGGCGATCCGGATCGTGGGGGAGCCGACGAAGTCGCGCTGCGCTGCCTGCGCTTCGCTTGCGATCTCGCTGATCGCGACCTGGACGCCGGGATGCCCCAGTTCCGCTAGCGCTGCTCGCAACTCGGTGAGCGCGGCGGCGTGGGAGGGACATCCGTTCCAGTAGAGCAACTCTACGGCGGGGGGCACGCTTCAAAGGATAGGACGCCCTCCCGGCCGGCTCACGTGCACCACTCGCAGACGCGACGGCTATGTGCGCAGCGGGCGCAACGCCGCCTGCACGCGGACCAGCTCGGCGAGCATCGCGTCGGCGGCCTGCTCCATCACCTCGTTGGCGGCGACCACGCCGTCGTCGATGAACTGCGTGTGAAACGGGATGCTCACCGCTTCGAACAGCGGCGTCATCTTCAGCGTCGTGACGACCTGCTTGAGCTGCTGGACGGCGCGCGTGCCGGCGGCGACGCCGCCGTAGGAGACGAAGCCGACCGGCTTGTACTGCCACTCGAAGTGCAGGTAGTCGATCGCGTTCTTCAGCGGTGCCGTGTAGCCGAAGTTGTATTCCGGCGTCACGAACACGAAGGCGTCGGAGGCCTCGACGGTCGCGCTCCAGCGCTTGGTGTGCGCGTGGGTGTAGCGGCGCAGGCGCGGGTGGTCGGGCTCGTCCATCATCGGCAGTGCCAGCTGCGCCAGATCCGCCGTCGCAACTTCGAAGCCGCCGTGCTCGCGAGCGCGGCCGGTGAACCATTCGGCGATCGGCAGGCCGGCGCGGCCGGGCCGCGTGGAGGCGATCACGATCGTCAGTGTCGGCTTGGCGGCCACGGCTCAGCCGAACGCCTTCGAGAGCGTCTCGCCGGCCAGCCGGACCGGCGTGAGATCCTGGGCGTCTGGCATGTTGAAGATCAGCCCGTCGAGGCCGGCGTCCAGGAAGGCGCCGACCTGCTCGCAGACGCCGTCGGGGTCGCCGACCGTCGCGAAGGCGGCGTAGAGCTCCTCGTCCATGCCGCGCGCACGTGCCATCTCGCGGCCCTTCTGCGCAGCGGCGGCTGCGTCCGCTGCGATGACCAGGGTGCCGAGGCGCGTCTTGGTGATGCTCGCCGGGTCGCGCCCGATCGCCTCGCAATGGCGGTCGAGGACCTCGAGCTTGTGGCGGATCGTCGCCAGGTCGCCGAAGATGTTGCAGGCGTCGGCGTAGCGGGCCACGAGCGCGAGCGTGCGGCGCTCGCCGCTACCGCCGACGAGGATCGGGATCCCGTCGGGGCGGATCGGGCGCGGGAAGTTCAGCGCCTGATCGATCGCGTAGTGGCTGCCGGCGAAGCTCGGGCTCTCCTGGGTGAACATGGCGCGACAGATCTGCAGCGCCTCCTCCAGGCGGTCCAGGCGCTCCGCGATCGGCGGGTAGCCGAAGCCGTAGCCGGCGTGCTCCTCGTCGTTCCAGGCCGCGCCGATGCCGAGGATCGCCCGGCCGGCGGAGATGATGTCGAGCGTCGTGACCTGCTTGGCAAGCAGCGCCGGGTTGCGGTAGGTCACGCCCGTCACCATCGTGCCGAGGCTGACCTTGCGCGTGCGCGCAGCGAGCGCTCCGAGCAGCGTGTAGGCCTCGAGCATCGGGTCGCTTCGAGGTCCGACCATCGAGATCTGGTAGAAGTGATCCATCACCCAGACGGAGTCGAAGCCCGACTCATCCGCGGCCCCGGCGATCTCCGCGATCGCGGAGAAGAGGTCGCGGTCGTCAACCCCGGGGTAGGTGAAGTTCGGTATCTGCAGGCCGAAGCGGGTGACGCCCATCGCGTTCCTTTCGTGATGTGCTGCGCGCGATCTTCGAGTGATCCTAGCCGGACGCGGATCGCGGGTGCCGGGACCACGCTTCGGCTTCTCGGATCTCCGTGGCGTTGGACGGGTGGGTTCGGCCCTGACCCGGACCGGCGGGCAGGATCTCGCGGCGGACCCCGCGTTCGGGGGCGGCAGCGTGAAGGCCGTCGCGCGCGCCGGCGCTAGAGCTCGAGCGTCGGCGAGATGGCGAGCGGCCTGCCGCGGGCATCGAGTCCGCGGACGGCGAGGCGCTGCGGGCGTCCGGCGAGCGTGATCGCGGTTTCGAACCCGCTGCGCGGCTGGGTTGCGAGCGCTCGCAGCGCGCCGTTCGAGCTGCTGGCGAGAACCTGCCAGTGCCTGACCTGCGTGTCGCCGTTCCAGCTCACCCACAGTTGCGTGGCGGCGGCGCCGCGGCGCCGCGCTGCGATGCTGGGACGGCCTTCTCCCGCGGCGCTCCAGGGAATCCGGAAGGCGCGGTAGCTGCCGTAGCCCGCGCCCAGGCGGGCGTCGAAGAGCAGCTCGCCGCCGGGAGAGAACTCCGAGACGAAGGGCTCGGCTCCCCAGCCGACGAACAGGTTGCCGCCCGGGAGCACCTGGACGCTGCCGCAGCTTGACGCCTGGAGCGCCAGCGGATGCAGGAACTGGCTGCGCAGGCGCGCGGTCCTGCGCGACTCATCGATCGCGAGCACGATTGCGCGCGACTGGCGACCGCCGTAAGGCGCGCCCTGGTTGTCGAAGATCGTCAGCGTGCCATCGGCCTGGCGGCGGGGGTCGTGCTGCCAGGCGAATGTTGCGCCGGCGCCCATCGCGAAGTCGCTGTGCTTGCCGCCGAGGCGCCAGATGATCTCGCCGGAGCGGCGGTCGATCTTGTAGACGGTGTGGGTGTTGCGCGAGGAGACCAGCAGGTTCCCGTCGAGGTCGACGTCGATCGAGTTCAGGTGCACGTAGTCCCAGCTCCAGCTCGTCAGCGGCCAGTAGGACTCCGTCAGCGGGATGTGGTCGAGGCTGTGCCATTCGAGCAGCACCCGCCCGCTCGCGAGGTCGACCTCCTGGAAGATGGCGTCCTGGATCGCGCCGCTACGGGAGCCCCCGACGGGGCGCAGGTCGATGTGCCGCAGGACGTAGGCGGTCAGCAGAGCGGTGCCACGGTCGGTGAGCAGGAACTCGTGCAGATCGCCGCTCAGGCCGTTGCCTGCGGCCACGTGCGCGAGCGGCTGATAGGCGTCGTTGGCGATCACGTAGGAGCCGACGCCGTGGCCGTCCACGATCCGGCCCTGCCACCAGGTCAGCGCGGCGCGGCCCTTGTAGCGCTGGACCTGGAAGTTGTAGACCTCCTCGCCGGGCGTCGGCAACTCCCAGATGGGCGGGCCCGCCGCGTCGGCGATCACCGCACCCACCTGACCGTGCGCGGGGCCGTAGGGCCCGATGAAGATCTCGCCGGGAGCGGTCGCGGGCAGGCTGGCGTCCACCGCGAGCGCGGGGATTCGCAGATCGGGGCGCGAATGCGCCAGCAGCGGATCCGCCGCCCGCACAGCGCCGAAGCTGTTCACGCGCGAGCTGCGATCCAGGGCGGCGGACGCCGCGGGTAGGCGGGTCGCGCCCAGCGCGATCGCGCCGAGCATCGATCCGCCACCGATGAGCAAGCGGCGGCGTGTCAAGCCGTCCGGCCGAGCGGTGATGCCGCCACCTCCGGGTCGTCAGAGAGCCAGCCACGATACTACCACTAAGGCAACTGATTCGGTGAAGAATAGGGCCCCGGCGGCGCGGGGACGCTGGGCTGGGAGGGGGTGCGCGGGATTGCGCCGGCCGGAAAAATGCGCCGCCGGCGTCGGCTGTCGCCGCGTGTCGGGCTCCTACGAGCGGCCTGGGCGCTTGCGTCTGTGTGTCAGCTGCACGCGAGCGACGAGCGGCCCCTGCCGCCGCCGCGGCCGCCGAAGCCGGAGCCGGAGCCGGAGCTCGTGCATGTCACCGGCGCCGTGGCCGCCACCGAGGCCTGGCCGGCCGTATTGGTGACGGTGAGGCTGACGGTGTCGCTTCCCGGCGCGGAGTAGGTGTCAGAGAAGGTCGACGCGCTGCCGAGGACGCCGTTGCCGCCGTTCCACGCGTATGCGCCGATCGTCCCCTGTGCGTCCGTCGAGGTCGAGGTGAACGTGCACGTGGCCTGCGAGCACGTCTTCGTGAAGCTGGCCACCGGCGGCACGCTCGGCGGCGCCGCAACCGCCTGGGCGGAGAACGGACCGACGCCGTTGCTGTTGACCGGCTGGATCTCGTAGTAGTAGGTGCCCGAGCCGGTGGCGGAGGTATCGACGTAGCTCGAGGCGGGAGCGGGGACCGTCGTGACCTCGACCGTCTCCTTGCCCGAAGCGGTACCCCTCCAGATGTTGTACGCGCTCACCGCAGCGCCCGTCGGCGCGCTCCAGGCGAGCGTCACGCCGCCGGCGCCGCTGGTGGCGGTCAAGCCGGCCGGCTGGCCCGGCGTGTAGGACCAGCTGCCCAGGCCGGTGGCGAGGTCGTAGCCGGTCAGCGCCGGATGCCCGTTGCTGCCGGCCGTGATGTCGCGGAACGGGATGTTGGCGGGGACTGCGTATACGAAGGGCGCGTTGACGGCGGCAGCGGCGACCGCCGCGTCGGCCGCGATCATCACCGTGGAGGCGCTCGTGCCGCCGACTGTCCACCAGCCCGATTGGTTCTCGTAGGCGACGCTGTCATAGACCGACACGCCCGAGTTGGGGTCGGCGTCGAGCGCGAGGTCCGGGGTGGCGCGCTCGCCGGCGCAACTCGTGCCGGCGCTCGACTGCGACGGGCTCGCGGTCTCATAGCGGCTGCAGCCACCGCCACCGCCGCTCCACGCCGTCTCCGCCGCGAGGCTGCCACCGGCGGTGAACGCGAGGCTCGTGCCCCCGACCGAGGTCACATCCGGCGATGCCGACGGCCACAGCACCGAGGAGGCGGTGTCGCCTGCGGCAGCGAAATAGCTGACCCCCGGGCGGGTGAAGTACGAGTCATCAGTTGTCTCGGTCGAGAACTCTGAGGAGCCCCAGCTGTTGGAGACGTAGTTCGCGTGAGCGCCCGCGTACTGCTCGGCGGCGAGCAGGCTGGAGAGGGAGCTGCTCGAGGCCTCGACCAGCAGGATTGTGGCCGCGGGCGCGATCGCGTGGGCCCACTCGATATCGAGGCTGATCTCCAGATCCCAGCTGGAGTTCGTGGCCGGCAGGCTGGTGCCGCCCGTCTGGTTGACGACGCTGAAACCAAAGCAGGAGGGTGGCGTCGCCGGCCCCGTGCACTCAGGCGGCAGTCCGTACTGAGCGCTGAACGTGCTCAGGTCGGCGGCCGCGTCGGGGTCGCCGTAGGCATCCACGATCGCGATCGTCTCACCGGCGCCCGCGCCCGCAGAGGTCGTGTAGCCATAGACGTTCTTGATCGTGCTCGGCCCCAGGCCGGTGGGCGTGGTGATCGTGCCGGGGCGCGCTGCGGGCGCCGCGTCGCCGGGTGCGAGAACGTGGATCAGACACTGGGCGACGCCGGACCCGGGCGTCGCGCAGACCGCCTGCTGTGGGCCGGCGAACGGCAGTTGCGCGCCACGCGGTCCGTACAACGCCGACGAGTACGCTCCCGCCGCGAGCAGGTCGCCCGCCGACGTCGCGGTCGCCGCGGCAACCGAGGACGCGGCGATTGCGACGGCCGCGATGGCGAGCGCGATCGCAACCGTCCGTGCCCCGCTCACAGCCGGCATCCGTGCGAGCAAGCGGCGCCCGCGACCGGGCTGCGATATAGCCGTCCTGGCGCGCGTGAGACTGGGCTTGGGAACGCTCATCATGGTGTACCCGGTGGGATCGAAAACCGCCGCATGCGGCAGTTCGCGCAGAAGGTAGCACGCGCACGGGGGCTTTTGGGAGCGGCGACCCGCGCGACCAACCATCCGGGACGAGGGGCTGACGGCTCGCGCTGCGTCAGATCGCGATCGCTGGCGGGCAACGCCGGCCGCTCAGCCGACGCTTGACCCGCGGCGGGATACCGCGTCGACGGTGACGGCTGCGAGCAGCACGAGCGCCGTGAGGTCTCGACTTTCGCATGCGAGCTGGTGAGCTGGAACCGTCGTCACGCCAGGCAGCGGCTTGGGGCGAGGCCATGGCGGCGCACCGCGAGTGTTCGCGCCGGCCCACCCACGGGAGTAAAGTGCCGCGCGAAGGGCATTATGTGAGGTCGGCTCACGGCGCGTGGGCGGGCAACACGAACTGACTTTCCGAGGTGCTGCGCTCACGAGCCCGGAGGTCATATGCCCCACCCGCTGGTTCCTTCCGAATTGATGGCCCGGTCGGTCGATCTCTCTGCGCTGTCGCGCAGCAGATCCCGCCAGGACGGAGTGACCGCGACGAGCCCAGAAGACGGCGCACCACCATCGCGAATGAGGCGCGTTGTTGCGTTCATTGCCGCCAAAGACCCTGCGCCCACGGACCGCAGGCCGCGCGATCCTTCCTAGCGCGGCCGCCGGCCGGTGCTTCATCCCAACCACACGCAAGCGTGACGGCCGAGAGCTGCGCAGGCCGCAAGGGGGAGGTACGCAAGCGCGCCGCGCTCGTACTGAGCGCAACCCGGGGGCACAGCGACGGGCACGCCGGCCCGATGAACGGCTCCGTCCATGTCGCCGTGGATGGAGCTGTCGAAACCCGCCCGCCGCGTCCGCAAGCACCAACGGGGGCGGTTTCAGCAGCGAACAAGTCCTCGACCAGACTTCGGGCGCTCCCGCGCCCGCTCAACAAACAGGAGGAAACGCATGCCCAACAAGAACTTCGACACGGTGATCGGCCGCGTGAAGGAAGCGGTCGGCGCGTTGACCGGTAACAAGGGCCTCAAGCACGACGGGCGCGTCGACCAGGCCAAGGGCTCGGTCAAGAGCGCGGTGGACCGCGTGGGTGACGCGGTCAGCAGCGGCTCATCGAGCGGCGAGCAGCAGTAGCCGGCCGTCAGATCTCCTCATGGACTCCGATCGCGTCTTCGAGGACGCGCTCGGAATCCATGTCGGGATCGCCGCGCTTGTCCTGCAGCAGCGAGTTCGCGATTGCGTCCAGCTTGCGCTGAATCGCGCGTTCCGACCGCAGTTCGGCGTTCTTGAGCAGCGCGACGAGGACCAGGGTGAGCGCTGAGACAAGTCCGCCGGTCGCCAGCTCGAAACGATCGTTGGCACCGACTACCAAGCCGACCAGCCAGGCGAGGATCACGAGCAGACAGACCGCGAAAAAGAAGGGGGAGCCGGCGAGGAACGACCCGGACTCCGCGAGGTGCTCAAACCGGCCCCGCTCAGCGCCCTCTGTGCGGTCGGCGGGATGCCTGAGCGTGCGACGCACCACGCGGGCCCACAAGGACGGCTTGGAC
>JBEKSK010000107.1:0-8441 GCA_049517155.1 Solirubrobacteraceae bacterium | reverse complement strand
CGGCGGCGTCCTCGTCGCCGATCTCGCCCCAGTCCGCTCCCAGCTGCCACGCCCCGAGGCCGATTACACCCACCGATCGCCCCACGCGTTCGAGCGCTCGCTGCTCCACCGGCGCAGCATATGTCGTGCGCCGCTACGGCGCCGCGACGTTGCTCAGCCCTTCTGGCGAAGGTGCTTGCGCGCCAGCACGATGGCGAAGCCCGCGATCAGGGCGCCGACGACGACCCAGGCAAGCAGGCCCTCGTCCGCGGCGATGTCAGCGATCGGCGGGCCGACCCAATACGCGGTGAGCCCGATCGCGAGCGCCCAAACCGCGGCGGAGGCGGCGTTCACGGGCACATACAGCGACGCTCGCATCTTCACGATCCCCGCGACCCACGACGGCACCAAGAGCACCGCGACCACGCCGTAGCGGGCGAAGAAGCGATCGCCGCTGTCGGTCAACGCGAGCCGCACGCCGTGCAGCGGCCCCGGCGCCGTCAGCACGCCGCGGCCGGCGCGCCGGCCGACGATCCAGCCGAGCATCCCGCCTGCCGTGGCGCCCGCCCACGCGACCAGGATGATCGAGGCGAGGTCGAGATGATGATGTGCCGCCGCAATGGCGGCCGCGATCAGCAGCGCCTCGCCCGGTCCGGGCAGGCCCGCCCAACTCGCACCGGAGGCGATCAGCACGCCGACATAGTCGATACCCGGGCCGCGCGGGTGAAGATGGATGTGCAGATGCAGCGCGGCCAGCGTCGAAAGCTGCAGATCCGGGCTGCTCACCCAGGCATCCTGACAGGCCGGCTCGAGCGCGTCCCTCGCCGGGCCGCCACACCCAAGGGCCTATCGCGGTGGCGATCGCGGGTCCGGGGCGATCGTGCACCGAACGGCCAAGGACGCGGTGCGGTGCGTTCGCCAGAGGCCTTGGCGCGCACGAGGAAGCGGGATCCGCGACGTGGCCACGGCGGCGTCCGGGCGTGCGACGCCCTACAAAGGAGCGGCCCCGGACCAGCGCTCAGCCGGCGAGCCAGGTGTCGGTGAAGCCGTCGCCCGTCGCGTTCAGCTGACCGGATGTGGCGAGCAACGTGGAGTTCTGATCGATCTCCATCACTGTCACCGGGAAGCTCGAAATCGGCCCGGTCAGCCCGCCGCCGGTGGCGGTCGCGTGCGAGAACGTCACGGGGGAGTATTGCGCGAGGACGTCGCACTGCGGGCTGCAGCCGTTCGGGTCCTCGACCATCCATTCCGCCGACCCCTGGCTCATCCCCGGCGTGGGCTGGGCGATCTGGGTCTCGGAGCTCCAGTTCTGGGTTGCGTCGGCGATGGTCAGCAGCCAGGTCGTGCCGGACAGGCTGACCGAGCCCGTCATCACGTCGCCCGGCTGCACGGGGTAGGTCGAGCCCGACAGGGGAACGGCGTAGCCGCCGTTGACGGCCTGATCGCCGTACATCTCATACCACGCCCAGTAGTTCGGGACGCCGTTGAAGCAGTCGGTCTCGGTGCCGTCCTGCGCGACGCTCGAACCGTCGCCTATCCCGGGCCACTGGGCTGCCCAGCTCGTCTCCCCAGGCTGACACGTCACCGTCGGCACCGTCCAGCTGGCGCTGACCGCGCTGAAGCTCTGGCCGGGCGAGGCGAAGGAGATATAGCCCGAGAAGTTCGTGGTCGACTCGGGCGCCACGCTGAGCGTGACGACGGCGGTGGTGGCCGTGCCCAGCGAGTTGGTGAACACGGCGCGGTACTCATCGCCGTTCTCGGCTGCGCTGGCTGCGAACGAAGGACTCGTTTGCGCCCACGTGGCGCCGGCATCGGCCGAGACCTGCCACTGCGCGTTCGGCGCCGGGGTCCCCGAGGCTGCCGCGCTGAAGGTCACCGGTGCGCCCGCCGCGACGCTCTGGTCCGTCGGCTCACTCGTGATCACCGGAGCGCCAACCGCCGTGAGGATTGCCGCCTGGCCGTTGACACCCGAGGCGGCGGTCACGCCCGAGAGTGTGCTGCCGCCGGAGCCTGGGCGACGGCGTACGACGATCACCTCGCGCACCGTATGGCGCGCTCCGTGCAGCTTGCCGACGGTCAGGTAGAGGGTGTAGCGACGCGGCGAGCTGCTGCGGTTGCGCGGCACCTTGACCGTGACCGATGCGAGCCCTGAACGGCAGCTCTTGGTGGACGGAAGCGCCTTCAGCGCGCCGGCGGAGGAGAAGCGGCAGATCGCCGCGCGGCGCACCCGCGCCCGCAGGCGCACGGTTCCGCCCGCTGCCGGCAGCGTCGACGGTGTGGCGATCAGCCGCTCGGCGTTCGCACGGCGCGTGCTTTGACGCCGGGCCATCGTCCTCGTCGGCGCCGGCGGCGGCCTGAGCTGTTGGCGGTGCACGACGGCCGCGCCGGGCAGCGCGCCCTTGGCCGGCGCGGAGATCCCGCTCGCCGCCGCCGAGGAGACGAGCAGGGCGCAGGCTGCCAGCAGGCAGAGCGAGAGCCGCGGCGGCGTTGCAAACCGGCGCCTGCGCGAATGGGGGCCGCGGCGAGCGCCAATCGAGGCAGCGCGGCGTGAACCGGGAAGTGTTTGCACACTTATGCATCGGTTCGCCGGCACCCGCTTGCAAGGACAACGGACGTCTGGTCGAGGGGCCCGTGTGGAGCGTCAACCGCGCCGTCACGGCAGCGCTACCGGCGCCGGCGCAGGCACCGGGCGCGGCTGCGCTCAGGGCAGCGGATCGACCCCGGGCGCGCGCGCGGCGACCGCCCCACGGCGGTTCGTGCCCACCATCACCACGGCAACGAACGCGCACACGCCGCAGAGCCCGGCGCCTGCCGCCAGGGTGACGCGCACGCCCTCCGCGGCGACAAGCGCACCGCCTGCCAGCAACCCGACCAGCAGGCACGCGCCCTCGACGGTGTCCTTCGCCCCGAATAGCCGGCCCTGTACCGCGCTCGGGACGCGCAGCTGGATCAACTGCGTCTCGCTGATCAGCAGCAGGGCGTTGGCGTAGCCGGTCGCCGCGAAGGCCAGCGTCGCGGGTAGCACACTGCCCACGATCGCGCTGCCGAACATGCCGACCGCCGTCAGGATCTGCGCGTCGAGGTAGCGGCGAATCAGCAGACCCGGCATCGCGACGGGACGTCGCGCCACGAGCCACGACGCGGCAACCATGCCGGTGCCGTAGCAGGCGACCAGGAGCGCGTAGTCGCTGCCGCTCCCGTGCAGGACGCTCGTCGCGAGCAGAGGCTCACACACGTTGAGCAGTCCGAACGCGACGATCACGCCGCCGGCGCATCCGATTACCGGGGCGACGCCGGGAGCCGCGAGAGCGACGGCCAGGCCGGCGCGAAGGCCCGAGCCGGTGGCCTCGTGCGCCTGGGCCTGCGCGGGCGCCTCGATCGCCAGCGTCGACATGACCACGGCGGCGACCACGAAGCTCAGCCCGTTCAGCGCGAGCGGGACCGCAACCCCGGACACCGCGAACAGGACCGCGGCGGCAAGCGGCCCGAGCGTCAGCCCGAGCCAGCGACAGGTGTCGTAGAGGGCTGCGGCGACCTGCTTTGCCTCACCGGCGACCAGCGGCAGCGCCGAGCGCAGCGCCGGGCGCAGCATCGCGTTGCCAACGCCCGCAAGCAGCGCGAGCGCCAGGATCGGAACGGCGGTGTGAGCGAACGCGAGCCCGCCGTAGGCGCCCGCTTGGAGCACGTTGGCGACGACGATCAGCAGGCGCTTGGAGTAGCGGTCGGCAAGCACGCCGAACACCGAACCGAACACGATCACCGGCACGAAGTCGACCAGGAGCACCGCTGCGATCGCCCACGAGGTGTGCAGGTAGCGGTAGGTGAGCAGCAGCAGCGCCACATACCCGGCACCGGTGCCCAGGCAGGACTGCGCCCAGGCACCGAGGAGTCGACGCAGCGAACGGTTGGATCTCAGGAGTTCCGCCACGGCTCGGTTTCGAGCCTAGCGGGCGTGCCCCGCCTTGGCCAGCGCTGCATAGGCTTGCTCAGCCCTGAATGGGATCTTGCAGAAAGGAGGAGAGTTTGGCACCTATGAGTAGGTTTTGTCATACTTGACGGGGAAGGGACCCCTCCAAGATTGCGAGGACACCAGTAATGGCCAGCCCAGGAAACATCTGAGATAGAAGCGTCAGCCGTCGGTTCGCGCCATCGGCTGCCGCTGATTAGACGTCCGTCGCCCGGGACTCCCAGCACGCTCAAACGTGCAGGGCGTTTCGGGCGATTGTCGTTAGCGGGGCGACCCCGGGGCATCGCCGGCGCTGAGCGACCGCAGGAAGCCGTCCAACTGGTCGCGCGAGAAGCGCCGCTGCCCGCCCGGTGTGCGATAGCCGTGCAGGTGCCCGTCGTTGCTCCAGCGACGCACCGTGGCCAGCGACACGCCAAGATAGGTCGCAGCCTGGGAGCTGGTGAAGGCGAGCTCCGTCGCTCCGGGTGCTCGTCTGATTGCTGTGGGCATGGTTGTGTTCTCCTGAGTCGGGTCCCTGCTGCTACCCGACACCCATCGGCAATCGGCCC
Organism: Solirubrobacteraceae bacterium; assembly: GCA_049517155.1. Taxonomy (GTDB): domain Bacteria; phylum Actinomycetota; class Thermoleophilia; order Solirubrobacterales; family Solirubrobacteraceae; genus Palsa-513. The sequence goes on along the minus strand of JBEKSK010000107.1, from coordinate 3,947 downwards.
GGGATGTCGAGCTTTGGCGAGCTACACGGACGTTTGATCGACCCCGTGCGCTCATGCGCGGTCCCACTAGCCCGCTTTGAGGGGCAATGCGTGCAGGGCGTCGTCGGGTGCGGCGATCCAGCGGCGCAGGACGTCGTTGAGCGTCTGCGCGCGTACCGGCTTGGCGATGTAGTCGTCCATACCGGCCTCCAGGCAACGTTCTCGGTCACCGGTCATCGCGTGCGCCGTCATCGCGATCACCGGCGTGTGCCGGTCGCCGCCTTCGCGGCGGCGCAGCTCCTTCGTTGCCTCATAGCCGTCGATGTCGGGCATCTGGCAGTCCATCAGGACGGCGTCGTAGCGCTGGGTCGACAGCGCCTGGAGGGCCTCGCGCCCGTCGTTGACCACGTGCGCGCGAAAGCCGCAGCGCTCGAGCACCCGGACGGCGACGAGGCGGTTCACGGGGCTGTCTTCGACGACGAGCACGAGCGCCGGGTCGGGAGCGCCGCGACGCTCGCTGAGATGTACCACCCGCGCGCCGCCGCGCTGCGGCTCGACCGCGACCGCCGGCAGCGGGATCTCGAACCAGAACGTGCTGCCGCGACCAGGCTCGCTGTCGGCCCCGATCGTTCCGTTCATCAGCTCGACCAGCTCCTTGGCGATCGCGAGGCCGAGGCCGTTGCCACCGTATTCGCGCGTTGTCGAGACGTCGGCCTGGACGAAGGGCTGGAACATCTGCTCCAGCCGATTGGGGTCGATGCCGATCCCGCTGTCGACCACCTCGATCAGGATTGCGTCGCCGTCGGCGCCGGCGCGCCGGCGCACGCGAACCGCGACGGAGCCCTCGGGCGTGAACTTGACGGCGTTGGAAACGAGATTGATGAGGACCTGGCGTAGCCGCGCGGCGTCGCCGCGCACGCGGCGCGGCGCCTGCGGGTCGATTTGGACCTCGAGCTGGATTCCTTTCTCCTGAGCTTCGAGGCCTGCCGGCACACACGCACGCTCAATCGTCTCGTGCAGATCGAACTCCGCGACCTCAAGCTCCAGACGGCCGGTCTCGATCTTCGAGATGTCGAGGATGTCGTTGATGATCGTGAGCATGTGCTCGCCGGATTCCTGGACCTGCTGCGCAAAGCCGCGCTGCTCGGCGTCGAGCTGCGTTCCGAGCAGCAGTTCGTTCATGCCGATCACTCCGTTCATCGGCGTTCGGATCTCGTGGCTCACGTTGCGCAGGAACGCGGACTTCATGTTGGAAGCTTCGACGGCTTGGTCGCGCGCGAGCCGGTAGGCGGTGTTGAGCTCGATCAGGCTCTCCAGACGCTGGCGACGCTCGCGAGCGAACATGCCGACGAGCCCGAGCAGCGGGAGCGGAGCAAGCGCCGCGAGCGGGCTGCGATGGATCTCCTCGGCCACGAGCAGCGCGACGCCCGAGAGCGCCGCATCGACGACGTAGATCCATCCCTGCTTGAGCAGCTCAACCGGCGTTGCCCGCCGGGAGACGGCGAAGCGCAGACCCAGGGCGGTGAAGTCGACGATGAACTGCGCGAGCAGCGCAACGGCGAGCAGCAGCGGAGCGGCCTTGTCGGGCCTGACTCGGGCGAGCGCGAAGACGAGGAGCGGACCGAACGCGTACCAGGAGTTGCCGATCGCGTGCACCATTCGGCTGATCTGCAGTTCCCCGGTGAGAATGTCGGGGGCCCGAGCCACGACGTAGGCGGCGACGACCGCGATCGGGACGACCGCCAGGGGCATCGCGAATACGAGCGGGACGAACGCCAGCTGGGTCGGGACGGTGAAGCCGAACGGCGTGTCGATCCGGATCCGCGAGGCCACCACCAGCACGAGCCAGCAGACCAGCGCCGGGCCAACCGAGAAGCTGCCCGGCGGCACATTCAGCCACAGCACCACCGAGGCCACAACGAATCCGCAGCTCAGGACGCCCTCGGCGAGACGCTCGCGGGTTGTCATCCGCGAGCGCGGGCGCCGGAGCGTTTCGGCCATGACCGACTGCTCGTCCGACTTCAGAGACGGCAACATCCCCCGTGATATCGGCCGTTTTGAGGGCGAGCTTTATGTTCCGGGGCGCCTCTTGACCGCCGGCATGGCGCGCGCGCACGCGAGGCGACACGAGGCGCCACCGGGTGCGCGACCGTCGCCGCAACCAGCAAGCAACGGAGTCTCAGGAAGGTGACCTACGGGATATGCAGCGGGGGCCGCGGTTTCCTGTTCGCGCTCCCGCGAAAGCGCTGGTGCAGCGGTGGCCCAAGATAACGCGCACTGGTTCGCCGAGCGCCCGCATGCTCGGCTCCTTCAGGGCTGAGCTACTCAGCCTGCCAGTGACCGGTTTCAGCGCGCGCCGCAGCCGGAGCGACGCGAAGCAAGCAGCCCGCATGTTCCATCCGGCCCGGGGATCTTTCTCCCCAACACGGCCTGCGTTCGCTCGTGCGAGATCCGCCAACGCGCCCGCAGGCTGGGGCTGTGATGGTCCTCAGAGGCTGTCGCGGCCGCCACATCGGATGGGGCGCTGGTTTGCGCTGTTCTCGCGCAGCTCGCAGCCCACGAGTATGCTGCGCGCGTTCTGGCAGGCCGTTTCGAGACTGAAGGGACTCAGTGACGCATCGTTCGATCAGCAAGCTCGTAGTCGCGGCGCCGCTCCTGCTGGCCCTCGTGTTCGCTTCCCAAAGCTCGGCGGCCACCTACGTGCCGCCGGCGCAGACCGTGCCGGTCTATCTGAACGTCTTCTGTGCGGCCCCGACCAGCTGCCCGCTGCCTCTTCACGCGGTCGACGCGCAGGTTCGTCAGCTGAACCAGGACTACGCGGGCACCGGCTTTTCGTTTCTCGCGGCCGCTACCTTCTTCAGGGCTGCGCCGCAGTTCGCGTCGGGTATCACGCCGGGCTCGCCGGCTGAGCGGGCGATGAAGAGCACCTACAACGCGCAAACCGTCTTCAGCGGCGAGATCCCTGACTACGCGACCGGCTACACGGCCCTGAACGTCTACATCACCGGGCTTGGCCCCGGCCTCACCGGCTGGGCGACCTTCCCCACGGCGTTCACGCCACCTCCAGCCGCGGTGTCGCAGGACGGCATCGTCATCAGCGCAGGCTCGGTCGGTCCGGAGCAGGAGACGCTCTCGCGCGAGGTCGCCTACTGGCTCGGGCTGCCCGTAGACGGATGCTGGCAGCTACCGGACGCCCTCCAGTTCGCCGGCTGGCAGCTGAACGCGCTGCTGTTCAACACCACCAACGAGACCTGCACACCAACCTTCACGACCGCCGAGTTGATCTACATGCACGCGCGCTACTCCCAGCGAGCCGCCGTCCCTACCAGCTAGCGCCGCGACTACCGAGCGCGCCCCTGACGCCCCGTCCGACGGACAGAACCCATCCAAGGGGAGCGGTCGCAGACACCGCTGCGTTACGTGACGGATGCGGGAGACGATCTACTCGCCGCAGGCGAGTAGCCGGGAAAGGTTTTGGTCGCTGCCGGACATGTAGCGTGGGATGCCCGAGTTCCGAGCACTCTCCCTGGCGCCCATCATCGGCCTGGGTGCAGCGCTCCTACTCGCCACGTTTGGCGCAACCGCGAGCGCTTCGCCCTACAAGCCGGTCTGGCTGTGCCGGCCGGGGCTGCCTGAGAACCCGTGTGCGGGGAGCCTTGAGACCGGGATTTTCTCGCCGGGCGAAACGCTTGCGAGCACGTTCGCCCCGCAGGCCGATCCGGATCCTCCGGTCGACTGCTTCTACGTCTATCCGACAGTCAGCGGCGAGTCGACGCTGCTGTCAAATCTGGCGATCCAACCGCCCGAGACCGACGTCGCGCGCTACCAGGCGGCCTACTACGCGAGCGTCTGCAAGGTATACGCGCCGATGTATCACTCGGTGACCAACATTGGGGCGGGAGCATCCGCCCAGGACCCGGCGCTGCTCACCCCTGCGGTGCAAGCGCGGCAGTACGACAGCGTGCTGG
>JBEKSK010000106.1:0-8471 GCA_049517155.1 Solirubrobacteraceae bacterium | reverse complement strand
AACTCCGCCGTCGGATCGAGCGCCGGATCGGCCGTGTAGACACCCTCGACGCCGTTCTTTGCCATCAGGATCGCCTCGGCGTGGATCTCGCTCGCCCGCAGCGCCGCGGCGGTGTCGGTGGTGAAGAACGGGTTGCCGGTACCCGCGGCGAATATCACGACGCGCCCCTTCTCGAGATGGCGCATCGCACGCCGGCGGATGTAGGGCTCCGCGACTTCCTGCACGGTGATCGCCGACTGCACGCGGGTGTTGACGCCCTGCTTTTCACAGGCGTCTTGCAGGGCGAGTGCGTTGAGAACGGTCGCGAGCATTCCCATGTAGTCACCGGTCGCCCGGTCCATTCCATCCGCCGCGCCCGTCAGCCCGCGGTAGATGTTGCCTCCCCCCGGCACAACGGCCAACTGCACTCCCGAGTCGACGACATCGCGGATCGCGGACGCGATCGCGATGACCCGGGCCGGATCGATGCCGTACTCGAACTCCCCCATCATCGACTCGCCCGAGAGCTTCAGCAGGACGCGCTTGAAGATCGGCGCGGTCACAACGGAAGAGCGGGCAAGCGTTTCGCGGTGACCAAGCTAGTCCCCGATCGCGAAGCGCGAGAAGCGACGAATGACGATGTTCTCGCTTGTCGTCGCGGCGATCTGGTGCAGCAGTTCGCCGATCGTCTTGCCCTCATGCTTGTCGGCGTTGACGTGCGGCTGGTCCAGCAGCACGACCTCGCTGTACCACTTGGCGAGTTTGCCCTCCGCGATCCTGGCGCGGATCTCCTCCGGCTTGTCGGCAGCCTCCTGCTCAAAGATCCGCAACTCGGCGTCGCGGACCTCCTCGGGAACGTCCGCTTCGCTGACCCAGCGCGGCGATGACGCCGCCACGTGCGACGCGACCTCCTTCGCGAAGGCGACGAAATCAGCGTTCTTCGCGACGAAATCCGTCTCGCAATCGACCTCGACAATGACGCCGATCTTCGCGTTGTGGTGCAGGTAGGTCTGGATCGTGCCCTCCGAGGCGACACGCTCGCCGCGGTCCTCGATCCGCTTGCCCGCCTTCAGTCGCAGCAGCTCCATCGCCTTCTCGACATCGCCCTCGGATTCGGTGAGGGCCTTCTTGCAGTCCATCATTCCGGCGCCGGTGCGATCACGCAGCGCCTTGACGTCGGTGGCGGATATCTCAGGCACTGGTGGGTTCCTCTTCTTTGGCGGAATCGGCCGCGCTCGGCTGCGTCTGCGGATCTGCGGACTCGGTTGGCGGCTCGGCGGGCGCGGCTGGCTCGGCCTGGGTCTCGGCTGGCTCCTCGGAAGCGGCATCCGTGGACGCCTTGCGCCTGCCGAGGCGCCGAGTCTTCTTCGGCGCTTCGGCAACGGCCTCCGGCTCCCCCGGCGCTTCGCCTGCCGGTAGCTCCTCGACGACCGCGGGGGCCGGCTCGGCGGCCGGGAGTTCGGCGACCGGCTCGGAGGTGGCGTCGGCCACCACCTCGGGCTCCGGCGCCGCGGGCGCCTCGGCTACCACCTCGGGCTCCGGCGCCGCGGGCGCTGCGGGCGCCTCGGGCGCCTCGACCACCACTGCGGGCTCGGGCTCGGGCGCCTCGGGCGCCTCGGGCGCCTCGGCCACCACCGCTGGCTCGGACGCCGCTGGCGCCTCGGCCACCACCGCTGGCTCCGCGGCGGCCGGCGGCGCGTTCGGCGGGGCAGCAGCGGCTGCAGGCTGGGCGGCAGCAGCCGGCTGCGGCGTCGAGACTGGCGGCGGCGGTGCAGTCGGCGCGGGCCGCGCGCCGACGGCCGGCGGCGCCGCTTCGCCCGCGACCTCCGCGGCGGCGGCGGCCGCAGCAGCCGCTGCCGCCTCCGCGGCTGCGGCGGCCTCGGCGGCCTGTTCGGCCTCGCGCTTGGCGCGCTCCTCGGCGTCGCGGCGGGCGCGCTCTTCGGCCTCGGCGCGCAGTCGCTCCTGCTCCGCGCGGTAGATGCCGGCGCCTTCGCCCACGCGGTCGCCGATCGCGCGTGTGATGATCGCGCACGCGCGGATAGCGTCGTCGTTGCCGGGGATCACAAAATCGATCCCGTCAGGGTCGCAGTTGGTGTCAACCAGCCCGATGATGGGAATCCTCAGACGCTGCGCCTCGCGCACGGCGATCGCCTCGGTTTTGAGGTCGATCACGAAGATCGCGGCGGGCGTGCCCTTCATGTTCTTCACGCCGCCGAGGTTCGCGCGCAGCTTGGCCAGGTCGGCCTGGGCCGACAACCGCTCGCGCGTTGGCAGCAGCGCCAGCTGTCCGTCGGTCTCGTAGCGCTCGAGGTCGTGCAGACGGCGGATGCGCTCGCTCATCGTCTGGAAGTTCGTCAGCAGACCGCCGAGCCAGCGGTGATTGACGTAGGGCATCCCGGTCGCCTCGGCGACCTCGCGCACGGCATCGCGCGCCTGCTTCTTGGTGCCAACGAACAGCACGGTACCGCCACGGTGGGCGACTGTGCCCGCGAACTCGCTGGCCTGATCGAGCAGGCGCTTCGTCTTCAGCAGATCGATGATGTAGATGCCGTCACGCTCGCCATGGAGGAAGCGGCGCATCTTGGGGTTCCAGCGGCGCGTCTGGTGGCCGAAATGCACTCCGGCCTCCAGCAGCTCCTTGATTCCTGGCTGGGCCACGGTAGAAGCTCCTTGTTGATTTGATGAGCTGCCGCGCGGCGGGCGTGCGGACCTGGAGCGCTCGCTCCAGGCAGGACGCATGCCCTCGACGCCGTGCGGGTCGAGGTATGGGCCTCACATCTTAGAGTGCCGGCCGCTTGCGGGCGTCAGCGGGGTTCCGGGCGGGCATCGGCGCCCCGTTGCACCGCCGGTGCATTCGAGGCTGCGCCAAGGCGCGCGAGCGCGAGTGCTCTGACCAGGTCGTCCGGCAGCGCCGACTCGATCACCAGATGCTCGCCCGTGAAGGGTTGCGCCAGCTCCAGCCGCGCCGCGTGGAGGAACTGCCGCCGCAGGCCGTAGCGACCCGCGGTGCCGTACTCGCGGTCGCCGCACACCGGGTGTCCGATCGCCTCGAAGTGGGCGCGGATCTGGTGCGTGCGGCCGGTCTCCAGCCGCACGCGCAGAAGCGTCGAGGACTCAAGCGACTCCTCGAGCTCGAAGTGGGTGCGAGCGGCCCTCGGCTTGTCGGTGTCGATCGACATGCGCGTGCGGGCCCGCCGGTCGCGGCCGAGCGGCGCGTCGATCGTGCCGCTGCGCGCGGGCGGGTGACCTTCGACAAGCGCAAGGTATTCGCGCACGATATGACGGGCCGCGAGCGCAGCCTTGAGACGCCGATGGGTCTCCTCGCTCTTGGCGACCACGAGCAGGCCCGAGGTGTCCTTGTCGAGCCGGTGCACTATTCCCGGGCGCCACGACTCGCCACCCGCGGCTCCGTGCCGTGCAAGCGCCTGCGAGAGCGTGCCGTCGCGGTGCGGCCCGGCCGGATGCACGACGACCCCCGCCGCTTTGGCGACGACGATCAGCTGCTCATCCTCGTAGGCGACCACCAGCTCGGGCAACGCGCCGGCGGCGGGCCCCTCCACAACGGCGACCGCCGTGGCGATCGCGATCGTCTCGCCGCCTCGCAGGCGGTCGTTCTTGCGGCCCGCCACTCCATCGAGCGACACGGCGCCTGCCTCGATCCGCCGCTGCGCCTGCGCGCGCGAGCCGAACCAGTCGGCGAGGAACTGGTCGAGGCGCTCGCCGGCGGCCTCAGGCGGGACGTGCAGCTGCTCCACCACGACCCACGACCCAGAGCACGGTGAGGACGCCAAGCGTGATCGACGCGTCCGCAAGATTGAAGGCGGGCCAGTCTGGGAGCTTGATGAAGTCCGTCACAGTCCCCACCCTCAGGCGGTCGACGAGGTTGCCAAGCGCGCCTCCGACGATCAGGCCGCAGGCAAGCCACATCCACCGCTGCTGGTGGTGGCGGGCGAAGTACGCGACCACCGCGGCGATGATGACCGCCGCGACAACCACCACGCCAACCTCGCTGCCCGTGAACAGGCTGAAGGCGATGCCGCTGTTCTGCGCGTGGACGAGCGTCACGCCAGGCAGCAGGCGGCGCTGCTGGCCGAGCGCGATCGAGCTGCGCACGAGCTCCTTCGTGAGCTGATCCGCCGCGAGCACGATCACGGCGACTGCGGCGGCGCGCCTCGCCACCCGGCTGGCCGGGGTCATCAGCGGATCGCGGTCGAGACCAGGTTGCCGGCGACCTGCAGCACGATGATGCCGATGATCGGGCTGAAATCGAGGCCGCCGAACGACGGCAGGATCCGCCGGAAGATCCGAAGGTAGGGCTCGCACACGTCGCGCAGGAACCCGAGTATCGCGTCGCTGGCTCGCGAATACGGAATCCGCAGCCCGGCCGTGAAGGCCAGGCTGGTGAGGATGTAGGCGAAGATCACGAGCGTGTAGACCCAGGTCAGCGTGTAGACGAAGTCCGCGATCGTGCCGCGAACGTTGGAGAGCGCCAGGATCACGTCGTGCTCGGGCCGGCGACCGCCGCGGCGGCATCGGCGAACGCGCTGCGCAGACCGGCGTGCTCCAGCGCCCGGAGCCCGCGCGCCGTCATTCCGCCGGGCGAGGTCACCTCCCTGCGCACGCCGAGCGTGTCCATGTCGCGCGCCTGCAGCAGTGCTGCAGACCCCGCCAGCGCGCCGCCGACCAATGCCGCGGCCTGCGATGCAGGAATCCCCTGGCCGACGGCAGCATCGATCCAGGCTTCGGCCAGGAGCGCCACATAGGCCGGTGCCACGCCGCTGACAGCGGTCGCGGCGTCCATCAGCCGCTCTTCCAACCGCACGACCATCCCGACTCGGCCAAGCAACTCCTCTACGTCCTGGAGCTCCGCGCCGCAGACACACGTCACGCCCGCCCGGATCGCCGATGCCGTGTTCGGCATCGCACGTACGATCTGCGCACCAGGGTAGGCGCCGGCCAGTTGCTCAACCGTCACGCGACCGAGCAGCGAAAGCACGACCGTCGCCGGGCCGACCTCGCGCGCCACCGCATCGAGCTGCGCCGGCTTGTGCGCCAGCACAACCAGCTCCGCCCGCTCGCCGAGCTCTCGGTTCGAGCCGACCGCCTCCCCGCCGACCAGCTCGGCCAGCGACGCCGCGCGCCCGGACCCGTGATCGCTGAACAGCGCGGGCTCGCCGAACCCCAGCGCGAGCGCGCGAGCCATGTTCCCCGAGCCGACGAATCCAATGATCATCTCTGCGCTCAAGGCTACCGGCCGCTCGCGCGACCGGGCGGGCCCGGCGCCCCGGCGGGGCCGCGGAGATCCCGCCGCGATGCGGCTGCCCGCGCCGCGAGCGTGGCGCCTATCCGGCGCAGGTCGGCGTGCTCAGAGGCCGCCGCCACTTCGTCATCCGCGTGCGGAGCGGCATCGAGGTGGGCGTTGACAGGCTTGATCATCGAACGGCTCCGAACTCAGTCTCGCCAACCGGGTCACACATCAACCCGCGATCAGCTGCTTGCGCTCCATTCCCGCGCACGAGCGAAACGACGCAGTTCAAGCCTGGTTGAAGAAGCCCTTCTCGATCAGGCGCGCCCGCTCTTCGGCGGACAACTCGACGTTGCGCGGCGTCAGCATGAAAACCTTGTCCGCGATCCGCTGCATGCCGCCGTCGAGTGCGTATGTCAAGCCGCTGGCGAAGTCGATCAGGCGCATCACCAGCGGCGTGTCGATGCCCTGGAGGTTGAGGATCACCGGGATGCCCTCGCGGAACTTGTCGGCGACTTGCTGGGCGTCATTGAAGGACTTGGGGATCACGAGATGCACGCCGAAATCGCCATCCGGCCCGCCTCTCGGCGCGCCGGCGCGCCCGCCTGTCACAGAGCGCAGCACCGCGGCGGGCCGGGATGGCGGCGCGGCGGCGCCGTCATCGTCGGCGAAGATGTCGTCGAACTCGTCGCGGCGTCGGCGGCCCTGCAGGCGCCGCACGTTCGGGCGCTCTCGGTAGCGGTCGGCGAGCGCCGCCTCGGGCTGCTCCCGCACCGCCTCGGCTTCGTAGTCGTCGTACTCGTCGGCCTCTTCGGCCAGGCCGAAGTAGACGAGCGTGCGATGCCAGGAATCTCGGAGCGCCATGGCTGGATGTTTCGCTGATCGACGCGGTTTCCCTGCAAACGGGACTCTAGCGGACGCTTACCCCAAAACCGCGTGGGTGACGCCTATGCATACAGGATAGTGCCGATTCGTACGATCGTTGCCCCCTCTTCAACCGCGATCTCGAAATCCTGGCTCGTGCCCATTGACAGCGTGCTCAGGCCGCGTTCGCGCGCCAGCGCCGCAAGCGCGGCGAACGGCGCGCGGCTGAGCTCGGGATCGGCGGTCTTCGGCGGCATCGTCATCAGCCCGACGACCTTGACCGGGGAACGCGCAACGAAGGCGTCCAGCTGCGCGGGAGCGATTCCCGCCTTCCCCGGCTCGCCGCTGACGTTGACCTCTACGAGGATCTCGAAGCCCTCCGGCGCGTGACGCTCCAGCTGCTTCAGCACGGAGTCGCTGGCGACGGAATGGATCAGCTCGACGTGCCCGACGATCAGCTTGACCTTGCGTGACTGGAGAGCTCCGATGAAGTGCCAACGAAGCCGCCCGGGCGCTCGCGCCGCCTTCTCGATCAGATCCTGGGCACGGTTCTCGCCGACCAGCGTGACACCGGCGTCCGCGACGGTCGGGATGTCCGCAGCGGTCACGTACTTGACCGCCGCGAGGATCTCGACCTCGCCCGCGTCGCGGCCGGCGCGGGCGGCCGCGCGCGCGATCCGCTCCTGCACCGATGCGAGGTTCGTGCGCACGACGTCGACGTTCAGGTCAGCCATGCGAAGGCGCCCATGCGCCCTGTCGCCGCGCCGTCGCGGCGGTGCGAGAAGAAACGGCCGCGCGGCGCGCAGATCGTGCACAGCCCGAGGTCGCGCACGCTCGACACGCCCGCCTCCCGCAGTTGGGCGGCCGCGACGGCCTTCAGATCGAGCAGCCGCCCACGACTGGCGCCGTCCGCCGCGAACAGCACACGAACCTCCTCGCCGGTCTCGTAGCAACAGCCTCCGGCTCCGGGCCCGATCACGGCCTCGAGCTCGCCCTCGACGCCGAGCGAACGAAGCGCCCGCACGCCCTGCGCGGCGATACCGGCGGCCAGGCCACGCCAGCCGCCGTGCAGCATCGCGACCCCGCCGGCCCCGCCGAGCGCGATCGGCAAGCAATCGGCGATGTGCACCCCTGCCGCGACGCGCTCAAATGAGCTCGCCACACCGTCGGCCTCGCCGACGGCGACCGTGTAGCCGCGAAGCGGCTGCTCGAGCACCACCACCTGGGTGCCGTGAACCTGTCGAGGCACGGCTGCGCCATCCACGCCAAGCAGCTCGAGCACGCGAGCGTGGACCGCCGAGGCCGGCTCGCCCGGGGCGCGAGAGCTCACGCGCAGGTCGCCGTCCACGGCCTCGGTGAACGCGGCGCTCCAGCCGGTGCAAGCGACGCGGAGCATCAGCCCTGCGCCGCCACCGCGAAGGCAAGTTCCGCCTCGCGCCCGCCCGTGAGCTCGCCGTCGAGCTTCGCGACGAGTGCACGCTCGAGCCGGCGCCCGATTTGCGGGCCCTCGGCGATCCCGGCCGCGATCAGGTCGTCACCGCCGATCTCGAGCCGAACGTGGCGGAGCTCACCGATCCAGCGCTTCGCCGCGTCGACGCCATCGCGGGCGCCGGCGACCGCGACGGCTTCAATCGGCACGCCGCGCCAGGCTCGCCACAGTGCGCTCGGCGTCACCTCGGCGGGCACGCTGGCACGCCGGCAGGCGAGCGCCACCTCGAGCTCGCGCGCCGTCAGCTCGAGGCCGCCAAGCCAGCTCTCCTCGCTGCTCAGCATGCCGAGCAGCAGCATCGCGCGATCACTCTCCGGCGGCGCCAGGGCGAGCGCTTCCCGCGCGAGCGAGCGCTCGACCGCGAGCGGGAGCTTGTCCGCCAGCCGCGCGAGCACGGCGACCGGGTCGGGCTCGGCCAGCGCCAGCCGCAGCTCGCCTCCGAGACGGGCGCCGCTCAGTGTCGCGAAGCCCGCCCGCGCGGCGAGGTCCGCCGTCACAGGATCGACCGCGAAGCGCAGGCGCTCTGCGTAGCGCGCCAGCCGCACCAGGCGCGTGGGATCGTCGTTGAAGCTACCGTCGTGCAGCACGCGCAGCACTCCGGCGGAGAGATCGTCAAGGGCGTGATCGGCGGCCAGCAGCTCGCCGCCGGCAAGCATCACGGCGATCGCGTTGACGGTGAAATCGCGGCGGGCGAGGTCCTCTTCGATGCTCGCCGGAGCCACCTCTGGCAGCGCTCCCGGTGCCGGGTAGCGTTCGCGGCGCGCCATCGCAACATCGACGCGCCAGCCGAGCCCAATTGCTGTCGCGGTACCGAAAGGCTCGTGCACCACGACCTCGCCGCCGAGCGAGCGAGCGAGCGCCGCGGCGTCGCCCTCGTCGACGAGGTCGACCTCG
>JBEKSK010000105.1:0-9346 GCA_049517155.1 Solirubrobacteraceae bacterium | reverse complement strand
ATTGGGGTCGGGCAGCCTGTATTGTCAAGGGTGGCTGGCACTCTCATAACGAGAGTGCCAATTCGATCGGGAGCCTCCCAACGGGAGCGCTCGCCGCGGAAGCACCACACTCAACGGAGGTTGTCAAGATGAAGCTCAAGCCCCTGGGCGATCGGCTGATCGTGCGGGCGATCGAGGAGGAAGAGACCACTGCGAGTGGCATCGTTCTCCCCGACACCGCCAAGGAGAAGCCGCAGAAGGGCAAGGTCCTGGCCGTCGGTGACGGCAAGCTCGACGATGACGGCAAGCGCATTCCGCTCGACGTCTCCGAGGGCGACGAGGTCCTGTACAGCAAATACGGCGGGACCGAGATCAAGGTCGACGGCGAGGACCTGCTGGTCCTGCGCGAGTCCGACGTCCTCGCACGCGTCGAGTCCTAAGGAGACTGAACACAGATGGCTCACAAGGAATTGAAGTACTCAGGCGACGCCCGCAAGGCCCTCGAGGCCGGTGTGGACGCTGTCGCCAACGCGGTCAAGGTCACGCTCGGCCCGAAGGGCCGCTATGTGGTCCTTGACAAGAAGTTCGGCGCGCCGACGATCACCAACGACGGTGTGACGATCGCGCGTGAAATCGAGGTGCAGGATCCGTTCGAGAACCAGGGTGCGCAGCTGGTGCGCGAGGTCGCGACCGCGACCAACGACGTCGCCGGCGACGGCACGACGACCGCGACCGTGCTCGCCCAGGCGATTGTTCGCCAGGGCCTCAAGAACGTCACGGCCGGCGCGAACCCGCTGGCGCTGAAGCGCGGCATCGAGCGCGCTGTCAACCAGGTCGTCGAGCACATCGGCTCGCAGTCCAAGGAGGTGGCGTGGTCAACGTCGAGGAGGGCCAGACGTTCGGTATGGACCTCGAGTTCACCGAGGGCATGCAGTTCGACAAGGGCTACATCTCGCCCTACATGGTCACCGACCAGGACCGCATGGAGGCCGTGCTCGAGGATCCCTACATCCTCATCGCCAACCAGAAGATCGGCGCGGTTCGTGACGTCCTGCCGGTGCTCGAGGCCGTGATTCAGTCGGGTAAGCCCCTGCTGATCATCGCCGAGGACGTCGAGGGCGAGTCGCTCGCGACGCTGGTTGTCAACAAGCTCCGCGGCACCTTCACGGGCGTTGCGGTCAAGGCTCCCGGTTTCGGCGATCGCCGTAAGCGGATGCTCGAGGACATCGCGATTCTCACCAACGCCGAGGTGATCACCGAGGAGATGGGCCTGAAGCTCGAGAACACGCAGGTCTCGCAGCTCGGGCGCGCTCGTCGCGTCGTCGTGGCGAAGGACAACACCACGATCGTCGACGGTGCCGGGGACGGCGCCGCGATCAAGGGCCGGATCAACCAGATCAAGACCGAGATCGAGAACACCGATTCCGACTTCGACCGCGAGAAGCTCCAGGAGCGCCTCGCGAAGCTGTCGGGCGGCGTCGCCGTCGTGAAGGTTGGCGCGGCGACCGAGACCGAGATGAAGGAGAAGAAGCACCGCGTCGAGGACGCGCTGCAGGCCACCCGCGCCGCCCTCGAGGAGGGCATCGTGCCGGGCGGCGGTGTCGCGCTGCTTGAGGCCACCGCGGCTGTCAAGCTCGACGCGATCGAGGACGAGGACGAGAAGACCGGCGCGAAGATCGTGCTGCGCGCGCTCGAGGAGCCGCTGCGTCAGATCGCCGAGAACGCCGGGCTCGAGGGCTCGGTCGTCGTCAACGAGGTCCGCAAGGCGAAGAAGGGCCACGGCCTCAACGCCGCCACGAACGAGATCGTCGATCTCGTCGCGGCCGGCGTGATCGATCCGGCGATGGTCACGCGCTCTGCGCTGCAGAACGCCGCATCGATCGCCAAGAACATCCTCACCACCGAGGCGATCGTCGCCGAGATTCCTGAGAAGGAAAACGGCGGTGGCGGCGGTGGCATGCCCGACATGAGCGGGATGATGTAAGAAGGGATTGCGGGGGCCCGGCCTGCGCCGGGTCCCGCTCGTTGGTTTGGTGAGGGCCCGGCAATTGCCGGGCCCTCACTGTCTTGGGGGCGGGCGCGCGTGCGCGAGCGCGATCGGCGCTCAGTGCTTGGAGCCGCGCAGCGTGACCACGACGGTCCGCGTCACGGGAGCGCCGCCGGCGTGCGCGGTGAACGTCACCGCGACCGAGATCCGCAGGCTGGCGGAGCTTGCGAGCAGCCGCGCCGCGGCCTTTGTCGGTTTGATCGTGATGGTCGCGCCGGAGCCTGAGGCGGAAACGGTCGCGGTGCCGTAGCGGCCGCTCGAGGTCGAGTTGCGCTGCTTTGCGGAAGCCGTTGTCGCGCTGGCGGCGAAGACGCCTGAGCCTGACGCGCTGAGCAGGAGGCGCACGGCGCCGTGGGCGAGCTTGACGACCTTGCGGATCTTCAGCTGCGGTGCGGAGGAACCACCGCCGGCGGGCTTTGTCGGGACCGGTGTGCAGGCCGACTCGCCGGCGCTCGTCGTCTGGCTGCCCTCCGGGCACGCGGTGGCCGACGTGGCACCCTGGGCGGCGTAGGAGCCGGCGGGCGCGGGCGTGCATGCCGCGGCGCCGCTGGAGGAGGAGTAGCTTCCCGCGGCGCAGGGAGCCTCGGCGCTGGCGCCGGAGTGGGCGACGTAGGAGCCGGCGAGCGCCGGGGTGCAGCCGGTCGCGCCCGGGCTCGCGGAGTAGCTTCCGGCCGCGCAGGGCGTCTCGCTGCTCGCCTGCGCAGCGGCCACGTAGGAGCCGGCGTCGGCGGCTGTGCACTCGCTGGCACCGGGGCTCGCCGAGTAGCTTCCGGCCGGGCACGGCAGCTGCGCGATCGCTTCGGACGTGCTGACGAAGAAGCCGGCCTGCGCGAGCGTGCATGCCGAGCTCCTCGTGTCAGGCGCGTAGCTACCCGGCGCGCAAGGGCTCGCGGCCCCGGCTCCAGCCGCCGAATAGGTCCCCGCAGTGTCGTCCTGGCAGATCGCCGAGGCGGGCGGGGCGAAGGTGCCGGCGTCGCACTGGATCGGCGCCGCCGAGGCCGACGGCGCGTAGTCGCCGGCCGGCGAGGAGGCACACGCTGTTGAGGTCGAGCCGCCGGGCGAGTAGCTCCCGCCGGGACATGGGACCTCGGCGCTGGACTCCGAGTCGGAGACGAAGTAGCCCGGGTCGGCGGGATCGCACGCCGAGAGGCCGGACTCGGGCGCGTAGGTCCCCGGGGCGCAGGGTGTCGCAAGCGCCGCGCCCTGCGCCGAATAGTCGCCGGGAAAATCCGCCAGGCAATCCGCAGCCGATACCGAGTCGCCGATCGGATCGTAGGTTCCCCCCGGGCACGGCGTCTCACTTGTCGCACCCGGGCCGACGGCGTAGTAGCCCGCGTCGGCTGGAGCGCAGCCGGGATCGCTACCGCTGAGCGACCACTCTCCGGTCGGACAGGGGCTGCCGGCGAGCGCGCTGGGCGGTGAGAAGGCGAGCACCGTCGCGACCGCGAAGGCCAGTCCCAATGCCCTGTAGGCAATGGCGGAGGTGCGCCTGCTCGTCGGCACGGGCACGCTTATCGGCAGCTTCTTGCGCCGTCGTGAGCGTCTGACGGCGCCGATAATCGAACGAACGAGCGGCCTCGCGTCGAGCGCGAGCGCTCAGGCGACCGCCTCACGGCCGCGGGGCGGCTCGCCGACGTAGCTCGCACTCGGGCGGATCAGGCGGCCCTCGCGCTGCTGCTCGAGGATGTGCGCCGACCAGCCGGCTGTGCGCGCGCAGGCGAACATCGGCGTGAACAGCTCGGTCGGGACCTGCGCGAAGTCGAGCACGACCGCGGACCAGAACTCGACATTCGTCGCGAGCACGCGGTCAGGCCTGCGGGCGTGCAGCTCGGCCAGCGCCGCCTGCTCGAGCGCCTCGGCCACCTCGAGCCGCGGTGCTTCGAGCTCACGGGCCGCCCGGCGCAGCACGCGCGCGCGCGGATCCTCCGCGCGGTACACGCGGTGGCCGAAGCCCATCAGCCGCTCGCCGCGGTCGAGCGCCTCCTTCACCCAGCGCTGCGCATCGCCGAGTGCCTCGACCTCGTCGAGCATCTTCAGCACGCGTGAGGGCGCGCCGCCGTGCAGCGGGCCCGACAGCGCGCCGACCGCCGCCGACAGCGCCGCGCCGCAGTCCGCCCCGGTCGATGCGACGACGCGGGCGGTGAACGTTGACGCGTTCATCCCATGCTCGGCCGCCGAGACCCAGTAGGCGTCGATCGCC
Source organism: Solirubrobacteraceae bacterium (assembly GCA_049517155.1). Classification (GTDB taxonomy): domain Bacteria; phylum Actinomycetota; class Thermoleophilia; order Solirubrobacterales; family Solirubrobacteraceae; genus Palsa-513. The sequence continues at coordinate 5,120 of JBEKSK010000105.1, read as the reverse complement.
TTCGCGGCGCCCGGGTCCGCCACGCCTCGCCACTGCAACAGGAAGCTCTCGGCGAGCGATTGCGCGCCGTCGATCTGCGACTGCGTCGCCGCAGGCGCGCCGGCTCTGCGAGCCGAGCGGGCGACGAGCGAGAACGTGGCGAGCGAGAGGCGCGCGAGATCCTCGCGTGCTTGCGCCTCGTCGATGTCGATCAGCTGGCCGAGCCCCCAGTCGGCCGCGAGGATCGCCAGTCCGGCCTGTACGTCCACGCGCACGTCGCCGCTGTGAACGTCCGCCGGCGCCGGCGCCGCACGGCCGAGCCCCGGTTCGAAGCTGCCATCCACCAACAGGCCCCAGACCTGCTCGTAGGGGACGGCGCCGACGAGTTCCTCGATGTCGACGCCGCGGTAGCGCAGGGCGCCCCCGTCCCGGTCGGGCTCGGCGATCTGCGTGGCGAACGCGAGCACCCCCTCGAGACCCGACTTGACTTCGCTCATCTGACCCACTTTCTGGCGGCGCCGGCCGCGCCACGGTGATCGACGGTAACGGCTCGTAAGCGTTGCGCAAATCGCTCGCCGGTAGGCTGCTGGCGGCGATGAGCAACGAGTTGATGTTTCGCGGCCCGGGCGAGCTCGCCGCTCTGGTGCGCTCCGGCGAGCTGTCGGCCGCCGAGCTGGTCGGCGAATCACTTGCGCGGATCGACGCGCTCGAGCCGCGGCTCGGCGCCTTCGTCGAGGTGGACCACGAGGGTGCGCGCGCCGCGGCCGACGCGATCGGTCCCGGTGACGAGCGCCCGTTTGCCGGTGTGCCGATCGCGATCAAGAACAACCGGGCGGTATCGGGTCTGCGACTGACCCAGGGCTGCACGCTGATGCGTGACTTCTTCGCTGCCCACGACCACAGCGTCGTCGCCCGGCTGCGGGCTGCGGGCTTCGTGATCGTCGGCACGACGAAGCTGCCCGAGTACGGGATCCTGCCGGTCACCGAGCCACGCGTGCACGGCCCGGCGCGCAACCCCTGGGACCCCTCGCGCACACCCGGGGGCTCCTCGGGCGGCTCCGCGGCTGCGGTCGCGGCCGGCATGGTCCCGATCGCCCACGGCAACGACGGCGGCGGCTCGCTGCGGATTCCGGCGGCCTGCTGCGGCCTGGTCGGCCTGAAGGCGCAGCGCCACCGCGTCTCGGCCGCCCCCGACCTCGGCGCCTCGACGCTGGTGCTCGACGGCGTGCTGACGCGCACCGTCGCCGACACCGCCGCGCTGCTTGACCTGCTCGCCGGCTACGAGACCGGCGACGCCGCCTGGATCCCGGCGCCGGATGAGCCGTTTGCGCGCAGCGCGCAGCGCGCTCCGCGCGGGTTGCGGATCGCGTTCACCAAGCTGCCACCGATTCCCGACGCCGCCGTCGATCCGGTCTGCGCCGCCGCCGTCGATCGCGCCGCGGCGCTGGCCGAGCAGCTCGGCCACAGCGTCGAGGAGGTCGAGGTGCCGTGGCAGAGCGAGGACCTCGCCGACCTGTTCGGTGACTACTTCGCGGCCAATGTCTCGCTGGGCATCCGCTTCTCGGCGATCAACGCCGGCCGCGCGGAGCCTTCCGCCGAGGACATGGAGCCGATGAGCTGGGCGCTGTGGGAGCGCTGCCGGGGGATCGACGCGGTCCGCTTCCAGCTGCTCCAGACCCAGCTACAGGCCCGCATGCGGGCGCTGATCGCGTACCTCTCACCATACGACGCGCTGCTGACGCCCGCACTCGCCCAGCGCCCGCTTGTGCTCGGGTCCCTCGACACGGCGGCGCCGGCGCCGCTTGAGACCTTCAGGCGCTCCGGGTACTTCACGCCGTTCACGCCGATCTTCAACGCGAGCGGGCAGCCGGCGCTGTCGCTGCCGCTGTTCGAGGGCGACGACGGGCTTCCGCTGGGCGTGCAGCTGGTCGGGCGTCCGGCCGGCGAGGGTCCCCTGCTGGCGCTCGCAGCGGCGCTGGAGGCCGCGGCGCCGCCGATCCCACGCCGGCCGCTGGTCAGCTGAGGCCGAGCACCGACGCCATCGCACGGGGACGCACGCCGAGCCGTTCGGCGTCCGCGGTGGCGGTCGCGGAGAGCATCGAGACCTCCATCAGCTCGGCCTCGTCCCAGGTCGCGAAGGCCCGCGCTCCCAGCAGGCGCTCCGTCAGCGCCAGCGTGCGCGAGACGATCGGGATCGGGATGTGCACCAAGGCGCGGCGCTTGCCGAACGAACGCAGGGCAAGACGGACGATCTGCTCGTGGGTCAGCACATCGGGGCCGGCGAGCTCGTAGCGGGCGTTGGCCGCCGGTTGCGTGAGCGCGCTCATCACGCAATCGGCGACATCCGCGACCCAGATCGGCGCGAACTGCGCGCGGCCGCGACCGCTGAACGGCATCGCGCCGGGGATCAGCGAGAGCCGCCCGAGCAGGGTCAGGTAGGGGTCGCCGGGTGCGTAGATGATCGACGGCGCGAACACGATCGAGGGAATCTCGCTTGCGATCACCGCCTCCTCGGCCAGCGCCTTGGCCCGCAGCAGCCGCGCCCGGCTCTGGGTGCCGGCGCCAAGCGCGCTGAAGAAGACGAAGCGCTCGGCGCCCGCGCGGCGTGCGGCGTCCACCAGCCGCCACGTCGCGATTCCCGACAGCTCCTCGATCGAGCCCTGCGGCTGGTCGCGGATCGTCGCGGCCAAATGGATCACCGTGTCGACGCCACGCAGGGCGTTGCGAAAGGACTGCGGATCGGCGAGGTCGCCGAGCGCGATCTGGACGCGGACGCGGTCCTCGCCGAGCCGCCGCGGGTCGCGGACAAGGCAGCGCAGCGGGACGCCGTCCGCGATCAGGCGCCTGCGCAGCGCGCTCCCAACCAAGCCGCTGGCGCCGGTGAGCAGCAGCATCGCTTCAGCCTACCCCGCCCGACAGCGACCGGGCCCGTAATATTCGCCCACCGTCCCTCGAAGACAGGAATCAGAAACAGATGGCCTATGTGATCGCCGAGCCGTGCATCGGGACCAAGGACAACTCGTGTGTCGAGGTCTGCCCGGTCGACTGCATCCACCCGACGCCGGAGGAGACCGGCTACGCCGAGGTAGAGATGCTCTACATAGATCCGGACGAGTGCATCGACTGTGACGCCTGCGTCGAGGCCTGCCCGGTGGACGCCTGCTTCGCCGAGGACCAGCTGCCCGACGAGTGGTCGAAGTACATCGAGATCAACGCCGCGTACTACAAGAACGGCTGAGACGGGCGGCTGGCGCGATCCGGGCGCCGGCCGAGGCAGGAGCGAGAAGAACCGCGGGGCGACGATTCGCCGCCCCGATGGCCCCGATCGGCGCGAGCGCGCCCGCTCAGGCGGAGGCCGGCGACGGCAGCGCGTCGAGCGGCGTCTGCTCCGCGGTGCAGAAGGCGCAGCGCCGGGCGGCCTTCGGGATCTCCGAGAGGCACTCGGTGCAGGCCCGCGTGTCGGACTCCGGGTCCGGCCGGCCGGCGGCGCGGCGCGCGGCCATCACGTTCAGCGGCTTGACGACGAAGAAGAAGATCGCCGCGGCGACGGAGACGAAGGTGATGAGGTTGTTGATGAAGTCGCCGTAGAGGAAGTGGCTGCTGTTGATCGTGAAGCTCAGCGAGCCGAAGTTCGGCTGGCCGAAGATCAGCGCGATGATCGGCGTCAGCAGGTCGGCCACGAGAGCCTTGATCACGAGGCCAAACGCCGTCCCGAGCACGACCGCGATCGCAAGATCGACGACGTTCCCGCGCGAGAGGAAGTTCTTGAACTCGTTCAGCTGGCCTCGCATCGGTGCGCAGCCTACTAGCTCGCGCGCCGCCGGAGGGCGTTTCTCGCCGTCACTGCGTCGAGGAGAGGATCCACAGGCCAAGGCTCGTGAAGGTGACCATCACGGTCAGCATCCAGTACTGCGAGCGCGTGGCGTCGCGGGCCCGTTGATAGAGCGTCAGGGCCCGGTCGTGGGCGAGCGCGAGGCCGCCGACGTGGCCGATGATCAGCGCCGCGACCTGCACGTACCAGACGACGTTGCCGCTGACGATCGCGTAGTTCACCTGGAAGTTCGCGGTGCCGAAGATGTTCGCGCCGCTGCCGAGCGGGTCGGACGCCAGGGAGATAATCGACTGGCCGGAGAAGGCCAGCAGCGAGAAGTAATGCGCGATGACGTAGGCGATCGAGATCGGCAGCAGCGTGTGGGCGAAGCGCCGCGCCAGATCGCCCGCGCCGTAGCCGGCCCCGATCGAGCGCATACCGAGCGTGCCGATGCGGTAGAGGCCGCCGACGATGGCCACCATCGCGAGCAGGCCGAGCGTGTAGGCGTACTCGCTCGCAGCGTTGGCGCTCGACACACCGAGGCTCGTGAACAGGCTGTAGAGATGGGGGAAGAGGCTGATCCAGACCGTTCCGTTCGAGAACCCGTCAAAGCTCGTGGAGCCGATCATCACCGCGATCAGGGCGATCGTCCCGGGCATCAGCTCGAGATCGACGGCGCCGACGAACGGAGGCCGCCGCCAGATCCGGCCGTCCTTCCAGCGCAGCGGCGCCATCAGCCCGAACAGCCCGAAGTAGACGCCGAAGGCGTCGCCGCGGTCGGTCCAGGTCTCGATCCCGTAGAGGCTCATGGCGACCAGCTGGACCGCGGCGTAGGCGAGCGCCAGGAACGCCAGCAGCCGCGGCTCGACGCGCTGCGCCGGGTTGTCGACCAGCTCGAGCCAGGCGAAGCAGAGGATGCCCAGCGCGGCCGGCCAGCGCCCGAGCCAGGTGGGGTAGGCCAGCGGCTCGGGTCCCGGCGCTCCTCGCCGCAGCCGCTGCGCGAGCCACGCGCACGCCCGGGCGATCGCGCGCCAGGGGTTGAACGGGCGGAAGGCGTCGCCGAACAACACCGACGCGACCGCCAGGCCGACCCAGAAGACGACGTAGATCCAGGTCGGGGTGATGTTCGCCGAGACGAGCTGGGCGCCCGCGATGCCGGCATAGACGATCAGCACGAACAGCGCGACGCCGATCGCCCCGCACAGCGGATCAAGCCAGCGCGGGTAGCGCAGCCATGCGTGATCGGTGCGCTGCGCCAGGCGCGGCACCGGCCACAGCGTCGCCAGCGCGACGAACGACACGACCAGCACGATCGCGGTGGCCCAGGCGA
>JBEKSK010000104.1:0-8505 GCA_049517155.1 Solirubrobacteraceae bacterium | reverse complement strand
ACTGCACGGCGAGATCGCGAGCCAGTCGCCTCCGGCGTACCCGAACACGCTCGTGGCGTGGAACGAGATGATCCGCGCGCTCTGGAGACAGCGGCGCGAGCCGAGCTATTCGGTGCATCGCCCGTTGCCGCAGGAGATCGACGCCGACCCAGGCCAGGACACGGTCGGACCATGACCTGGGTTGCGGTTGCCGGTGCGCACGAGATCGAGGAGGAGGACGTCATCGAGGTCACGGTCGGGGAGCGCGTGCTGGCGATCTATCGCACCCGTGAGGGCTACTTCGCCACGGACGGCATCTGCACCCACCAGCGCGCTCATCTGGCGGAGGGCCTGGTGATTGGCAACGTCATCGAATGCCCCAAGCATCAAGGCCGATTCGATCTGCGCGACGGTGCGCCCAAGGGGCCGCCCGCGAGCGTTGCGCTGTGCACCTATCCCGTGAAGCTCTCAGACGGCCGGGTGCACGTCGAGATCTGATCGGCGACATCGCGCGTGCCCGCAACCACGATGGCGATCAGCTGGGCCCGCGCGAACGTCGCGTTCGAGAGTGCGGCCTGGGCGCAGCCGGCGTGGGAGGGGCTGCGCCGCGTCGAGAATGTTTGTGCTGCCCGGCGCGCCGGAGAATCCGCCGGCGCGCCGACCAGGCAGTTCTAGCGGCCCCGCTGCCTGCCGTAGGAGCGCGTGCGTCCGGTGGCCGGGGCGCCGCCCGCGGCGGGCGAGCCGGCCCGCGGGCCCTTGCTGCGCGGGCGGCGGGGTGCGGGCGATCTGACGCCGTCCGGGCGCGCGGATGCCCTCGGGGCGTCGGAGCGCAGCCCCGCGGCGACGCGGTGCTCGATCCCCAGTTCATCCGCGAGCCCTGCGATCTTCGTGCGCTCCGAGGCGGAGTGAAAGGTGATGCCGATGCCGCTGCGACCCGCGCGTCCCGTGCGGCCGACGCGATGGACGTAAGCATCGCGATCCTCCGGCGGGTCGAAGTTGATGACGTGGGAGATGCGGTCGACATCGATGCCGCGGGCGGCGACGTCGGTGGCGACCAGCGTGCTGACGTGGGCTGACTCGAAGCTTGCAAGCGCCCGCTCACGCTGGCTCTGGGAGCGGTTGCCGTGCATCGCGACAGCCGCGACGCCATGATCGCCGAGGCGCTTGACCAGGCGGTCAGCTCCCCGCTTGGTGCGCACGAAGACGAGCGTCAGATCCCGCTCGGTGCCGAGTTCGGCGACGAGCGCGGCGACGCGAGACTGAGTCTCGACCTCAACGAAGCGATGCTCGACCGTCCCCGCTGCATGCCCGGGGTCAGGCGTGTGCTCCAAGCGCACCGCGTTGCGCGTGTAGGCCTTCGCCACGCGGCCCGTCTCCCCGGACAGTGTGGCCGAAAAGAACAGCGTCTGGCGGTCGGCGGGACAGAGACGCACGATGCGGTCGACGGCAGGCCGGAAGCCCATGTCGAGCATGCGATCGGCCTCGTCGAGCACGAGCATCTGAATGGCGTCGAGATCGAACGCCCGGCGCGCGATCAGGTCTTCGAGGCGGCCCGGGGTGGCAACGAGGATGTGCGCGCGAGCAGCGATCTGGGACTGCCGTGACAGGCCTACGCCGCCGTACACGGGCGCGGTCTTGAGCGCGCGCGCATGGGCGATCGGGTAGAGCTCCTCGGCGATCTGGACGACGAGTTCGCGGGTGGGGGCGAGGATCAGCGCTGCGGGCCGCGCAGCCTCTGCGGCGATGCGCTCGACCAGCGGCAGGGCGAAGGCGAGCGTCTTGCCGGAGCCGGTTGGTGAACGCACGAGAACATCGTGGCCGGCGAGAACCTCGCCGATCACGAGGCTCTGGACGGGGAACGGCTGCGTGACGCCGCCGCGCGCTAGCGCGTCGACGACAGTGCGCGACACGCCGAGCTCGGCGAAGGACGATTTGGACATGGATGACTCCTGTTCGGCGGCGCTTGGCCGCGAGAGATTCGGGAGGCTATGGCTGACCCGAAACCTCGATGAACAAGGGACCCAAGCGAGCTGCCTCGCGGCCGAGCATGCCGACCGCCAGCCAACCGTAGCAGACCGCCGGGTCGCGTCAGGCGGCCCGCCGGCTCTCCATTCGGCGAGTATGCGGGCAGGAGCATGAGCGTTTGAGAATCCTCGGACGACCGGCGGCCAGCGTCGCGGTCATCGTCGCCTACGTGAGCGGCGTCTTCATGACGGCGATGGATCTGCACATCGTCAACGTCGCTCTGCCCACGCTGAGCCGCGATTTCGGCGCCTCCATTGCCACCGTCGACTGGACCGTTCTCGGCTACGTGCTGAGCCTTGCCGTGCTCATACCCGCTTCGGGCTGGATCGGCGATCGCGTCGGCACGAAGCGGACGTTTCTGGCGGCGCTTGCGATTTTCACGGTCGCGTCGGCCGCCTGCGGGGCCGCGCAGAGCCTCGGTGAACTGATCGCGGCACGCGTTTGCCAGGGCGCTGGCGGGGGACTGCTCGTGCCGGCGGGCACGGCGATGCTGTTTCGCGCCTATCCGCCGGAGCGGCGGGCACGGCTGACGCGCACCGTGCTTCTGCCGATCGTCATCGCTCCAGCGAGCGCGCCGATCATCGGCGGGATCTTCACCCAGGACGCCTCCTGGCGCTGGGTCTTCCTGGTCAACGTCCCCATCGGCGTGCTGGTGTTCGTGTTTTGCGCCGTGACGCTCGTGGAGCACCGCGAGGCCGCCCGCGGGCGGTTCGATCTGGGCGGATTCGTGCTCGGGGGCGGGGGGCTCGCGCTCGTGCTCTACGCGCTGAACGAGGGCTCGGTCGACGGCTGGGGCTCGGCGCCGATCGTACTCTCGGGCGTGGTCGGGGCCGCCTCGCTGATTGCGTTCACGCGTGCCGAGTACCACAGCGCCAATCCGCTGCTCAACCTGCGTCTGCTGCACGATCGCCTGTTTCGCTCCACGAACATGGTGTTCGTGCTCACCAGCGGCGCATTTCTGGGCACCCTATATCTCACGCCGATCTTCCTTCAGGAGGTTGGCGGCTACACGCCGATCGGCTCCGGCACGACGACGTTCATGGAGGCCATCGGCGTTGCTGTCGCCTCGCAGTCGGTGGGGCGCCTCTATCCGCTGCTGGGCCCGCGCCGGATGGCGGCGGGCGGCGCGTTCTTCCTCGCGGCGCTGCTGCTGTGCTTTCAGTTCGTGGACGCCGGCACGAACCCGTGGCTCGTGCGCGGTCTGATGTTTTGCGTCGGCGCCGCCAACTCCGCGCCGTTTCTCGCTGTTCAGACAGCGATGTTCACGACGATCCCGCCGGCCGACATCGGTCACGCCTCGGCGATCTACAACACCGCGCGCCAGGCGTCGGTGGCGGTTGTCGTCGCGGTCCTTTCAGCGATCGTGGGAAGCGTTGCCGGGCCGCGCCTGGTCGCCTTCCACGGCGCCTATCTTGCGCTCGTGGCCCTCGCGGCGCTCGGCGCGGTGACCGCGGTCGTACTGATCCGTAGCCGCGATGCGGCGGCGACGATGGTCGCGCGCTGAGCCGAGAAGCGGTTCGCCGGGCTACGTCCGTCGCCGGTGCGCGCGCCAAGAGCTCGCCGAAGCTGAACGCCGATGGGGCCGGTCGCGCGCTGAGCCGAGAGGCGGTTCGCCGGGCTCCGTCCGGCGCCAGTACGACCGCGCCGAGCGCCTGCAGCTGAACCGCCCACGGGGCCGGTCGCGCGGCCCACTCGTCGCCGAGCGCGGGCCGCACCCGTCGCGATCAGCGCGCCGGCGCGCCCGCGGGGCGCCGCGAGGGCGCCGGCGCGCCCCCGGTCAAGAGCCTGCTCATGCATGTTCATCAGTTTTCGAAGAAATGAAAGGAATCTCCCGGCCGTCAAGCGGCCTCGGACGTGGACCGATATCGCGGACAAATAGACCAGGTGCGCCAACTTAATTTGAGGCGCTGCCGCGACGATTCCGAGGACGAAACGAGCATGCGCTTGAGAAAGATTCGACATCACCAGCACCCCCGGCCACGGTCAAGGCAGCGGGCCGTGACGACCGCCGCGGTCGGGGCAGCGGTCGCCGCTGCTCTCGCCCTGACGACGATGGGGGCGCTCGGTGCGTTCAACGCCACGATCACCCAGAACGGCACGCTGACCGCCGGCACGATCGTGCTCAAGGAGGTCGGAAGCTCCAACACGTGCTATTCGGCGGGCGTGGCGAGCGGCGCGATCCTCGGCGGCAACAGCTACAGCTGCACCACGATCGACACCTTCGGCGCACCGACCGGACAGGTCCCCGGTGGCACGGCGAACACCCAGACGCTGACGTTCACCAATGTCGGCACGACAAACGCCGGGACCTTCACCGTGACACCGGCGACGTGCACGGCGGCGGGCAGCGGCACCTACTTCGGAAGTGACACCGCCGGGTTCTGCGGCAAGGTCGACATCACGATCGGCAACGGCGCCTCGGTCTGTTACTACCCGTCGCAGGCCAGCGCATGCCCGGCGCTGTCGAGCACCTACACGCTCGCGACGCTCACGAGTGCGGCCACGATCGGCTCCGGGCTGGCCGCCGGCGCCTCCGACACGGTCGTCGTGAGCACCAAGCTGGACACGTCCGCGACGAACAACGACATGGGGCTCCAGGCCACCCAGGGATTCACCTTCACGCTCAACCAGTAATCGATCCAAGAGGTCGATAGTCATGGCGCAGGTCAAGCCGAGGCACGCGGGCGGGGCAGTTGCTCCCGCAGCCCGCGTGCCTCGGCCGCGTCGAAGCCGGCTGCCGGCGATCGCCGGTGCGCTGATCCTCGCCGGCCTGGGTGCGTGGATCTTCGGACGCCGGCGCAGCGGGCAAGGCGGTGCCCAGCCTGTCGCGGCGCGGGCGCCGGAGCACTCGCTGGCGCCCGCCGCCGCGGCGGTCCCGCAACTCGAGCCGGCCGCGGCCGCGAGCGCGGACGGCGAACGGGCTCGAGACGGAGATCCGAGGCGGCCGCTGGACTCGACGCCGCGGCGCCCACGCCATGCGCGGCGGCTGGCCCTCTGGCTGCCGGCGACCCTGGGTGCGCTGGCGGCCCTCGCTCTCGGGGCGTGGATCTTCATCGCCCACGGCGACATGCTCGTCATGCAGACCCCCTCGATGGGAACGACGGCACCGGCTGGGAGCCTCGTGCTGACCCGGCCGATTGGCGACGTCGCGCTGCGGCGCGGGATGGTCGTCGCCTTCCACGTGCCGAGCACCGGAGCGCTCTACATGCACCGGGTCGCACAGCTTCTCCCCGGCGGCGCGTTTCGCACGCGCGGCGACCTGAACACCTCCGACGACGGCTGGGAGCTGACGCGCAGCTCGATCGTCGGTGTGCCGGTCGCCATCATCCCCGACCTCGGCTGGGTGGTGAGCGGCCTTCCGTGGGCGCTGGCCGTGCTTGCAGCGGGGGCGATCATCAGCCTCGTGCTGCCCCGCTTTCTGCGCCCGGCGATGCGCTCGGTCACGGTTGGCGGCGCCTTCGCGTTGCCGCTGTACCTGGTCCGGCCGTTCGTGCGGGTTGCGGTCGCGAGCGCCGGACGCCTCGCAACGGCCGCGGCCGCCAGCGGGGGCAGCGCGGCCGCGCGAGGGGCGCACCATGGCGGCGTCACGATGGCCTCCTCCTCCCGTTCGGGTGCCAACTTCCTGGCGCGGCTCGTAAACGGCGGCGTGCTGCCGCTGCGTATCACCATCACCGGCACCCACACGGTGATCGAGCCTGGTCATGCCGGCATCATTGCGGCACGTCTGGCCCGCCACGCCACCTCGACGCTACAGGCGCACGCGATCCTGCCAACCTGGGCGTGGGCGCTGCTCGTGGCAGTCGTGCTGTCTCCGCTCGCGGTCGGCATGCTGGCGCTGCGCGAGGGACCCGCGACGGCCGCGCCGGAGCGCCCCCGCCGTCGCCTGGCCGGCCCGGTGCTCAGCAGGCTCAGTGTCGGTCGCGAAGCCGCCGAAGTCGGCGGGTGAGGGGCGGCGGCGATGTGGCGAAGCCCGGACAAGGGCGCGCGCCGGGCGCGTGCATGGGACAAACTCGCGCGCGCCGGGGGCGAGCAGGGCGACGGCGAAGCGCCGCCGGCGGCGAGCGTCGCAGCGCCGAGCGCCGTGAGTGGCCGCGCCGCCAAGCTGCGCCGGCCCAGCGGGCGCCTCGTGCGGCAACTGATCCTGTTCAGCTTCGCAGTGCTGGTGGTGGCGGCCACGACGCCGACGCTTGCCGCCTTCACGGCCACGATCACGGGCAGCGGAAAGACGGCCGCGGCCTCGGTCGTGCTGACGAACGCGCCGACGGGGGGCAGCACATGCACCTCGACCGGCGCGACCAGCGCGCCGTTCAGCAGTGACAGCACGAGTTGCACCGGGAACGTCTGGCCGAACGCCGAGCTCTCGAGCAGCGCATCGAGCTCACTGGCGAGCACATTTGCGAATGCCGGCAGCGGAGCGCCGAGCACCGCGTCGCTCACCAGCGCGGCGGGCGCCCTGGCGGTCGAGAGCGACACCTCCGGCGACGGTGACGATGCGTTCCCGCGCGGGGGCGTGACGTTCGGCGTGAGCGGCCCGCTGAGCGCCGCGGCCGCGAGCTTCAACGGGTCGACAGGCATGCTCGAGACGGAGCAGAAGCTGGCGAGCCCGTCGAGCGGCAACGTCACGCTGTCAGCCTGGGTCAGTGTCGCCTCGGGATACTCGAGCGGCGGCGAGATCGTCGGCTTCGCCAACACCCAGACCGGGACGCCGACCTTGTGGACGCCCAACCTGTGGATGGACAACTCCGGGCACATCGCAGCCGGCGAGTACACCGGCAGCGCTGCCGAAGTCGCCACGACGTCGGCCACCTACAACACCGGCAGCTGGTACTACGTCGTGGCCTCGTTCAGCTCGACCGCGGGGCTGAAGATCTACGTCAACGGCAGCTCTGTCGCGACCAACGCGAGCGCCACCTCCGCTCAGGCCTACGTTGGCTACTGGACGGTCGGCTGGGCCTACGGAGCGACCTACAGCCCGGTGCCCTCGAGCTACTACCTCGCCGGCTCACTCGCTGAGGTCGCGGTGTTCCCATCGGCACTGTCGGCAGCGCAGGTGACGACGCTCTACAACAGCGGATCGGGCACCGAGTCGAACTTCGAAACGCGTGTCCTCGCGGATTCGCCCAGCGAGTTCTGGCCCCTGCAGTCGGTCTCGACGACGACGACCGGCCTGCCCGTCGTGGCATCGCTTCCCGACATCACCGGCAACAACAACCTCGCGACGCCGATGGGCGGGGTGACGCCATCCGATGCGGGCCCATTCGCAAGCAGCGGCGCGACGTACTTCGACGGTGCCACCGACGGGACGAGCTGGGCGGAGACCGCGACCGCCAACGCCGCGCTTCCGGCCGCTTTCACGATCGCCGTGTGGTTCCGGGTACCCAACGGCTGGAGTAGCGGCGGCGGCATCCTCACCTTCGACAGTGCCCGTTCGGGCTCGGGGACCGGGAACGATCCTGCTGCCTGGATGGACAACAGCGGCAAGATCGTCGTCGGCGTGTACAAGTCCTCGGCGTACTACGAGGCGACCTCCACGAGCGCTTACAACAACGGGCAATGGCATCTGCTCGTCGCGACGGTGAACTCGTCCGGGTTGAAGCTCTACGTAGACGCGGGCACGGCCGTCACCAACGCCAGCGCCACCTCCGGCGGGGCGAGCGGCGGCTACTGGCAGATCGGCGCCCTCAACGCAGCCACGAACTGGACTGACCCGCCGACCGACGACTACTGGACCGGCGAGCTCGCGCATTTCACCTACTTCGCCTCGGCCCTGAGCGCCGCGCAGATCACGACGCTGCACGGCGAGACGAGCCTCGGCGCTTACGAGGCGCAGGTCCTCGCCGACGCTCCCGGCTTCTACTGGCCGCTCACCGACAGCGGCACGACCGAGAGCGAGGCCTTCCCGTTCTTCGAGGTCGAGCCGGACTCCTCGAGCGCCAACGACGACGCCACCGCGGTCGGCGCCACGGTCACGCTGGGGGTCCCCGGCCCGCTGGGCACGTCGAGCTACGCAGCCGCCCTGAGCGGGGTCAGCGGCTACATGGAGACAGCCGGCGCGATCCCCTCGGCCTCCGCGCCGGACACGTTCTCGCTTGTCGCGTGGTTCAAGGCGCCGAGTCACACGACCGGGGGCGGGATCATCGGCTATGACTCCTCGCAGAGCGGGGCCGGGCTTTCGCACGACCGCCAGATCTGGATGGACAACAGCGGCAAGGTCGTCGCCGGCATCACCGGCGGCAGCGGCGTCGAGGCGGCCTCCACGGCGACCTACGACAACAATGCGTGGCATCTCGCCGTCGCCGTGTTCACCCCCTCCACGCTGACGCTCTACGTCGACGGCGCGCAGGTCGCAAGCGCGACGTCCGGGATCAGCGACCTCAACTACGCCGGCTACTGGACGGTCGGCTTCATGAACAACACCGGCACCTGGGCCGACATGCCGACCAACGAGCAGTGGACCGGGGAGCTCGCGGATCTCGCCGTGATCCCCTCGGCGGTCTCCTC
>JBEKSK010000103.1:0-8566 GCA_049517155.1 Solirubrobacteraceae bacterium | reverse complement strand
CAATCGGCCGCCCCGCCAGGGACACATCAGTTGTGGGAAGGGCTCCCCGTTACCAGGTTGCCCCGACGCAGGCCGTCTGGCCCGTCGCGTCGCTACAGGACCGGGTCAGCGAACCGTTCGCCGCTCGGATGATGCTGTAGGTGTCACCGGTCGTCGAGGTTGTCGTGACCGTGTAGCCGCTGGCGGTGCCTGTCACGCCGGACAGCCAGGCGTTGCCCTGGCCGGCCGACGTCTGAATCGTGGCCTCATACCCGGCCAGGATCGTCGGCGTACCGCAGTTGACGTAGGACCCGTTGTTGTCCGTGGCGCAGGTCTCGATTGCGACCTGGGCGGTGTGGGCAAGCTCCTTCGCCGCAGCGTCGGACGCCTTCGACTTCTGGTTGAGGAACGACGGGATCGCGATCGCGGCGAGAATGCCGATGATCAGGATCACGACGAGTAGTTCGATGAGGGTAAACCCTCGTTCATCCTTTGCGCGCTGGCGCAGCTTGAACAGCATTGAATCCTCCTGGATCCGAGTTGTCTATTCGGCGCCAGCGCCACACTTGACGACAGTCACACACCATTCGGTGCTGGCCTTCCTTACAGGCCGTATCGACCCTCCGCCCGAGAACCTTGAGAGATTCCGGCAAAAATTTGGCGTTCCGAAGGAGCTGAGAAACGCCGCCCACGCAGGCTCAAACGCACGGCCGGTGCAAGCCGATGCCAGCGGCCTTGCAGGCAGCGCCGGCGGCGGCGTCAGGGCGCTTCAGGAGCCGGCTGGGGGCTGCTGGGCGCGCCAGTGCGCCTGGGCGTCGTGGCCGGCCGTGCTCACGCCGCTGCCGTCGCACCAGGGACACGCCAGCTGATGGGGCTCGCCGCCGAGGTTGGAGATCACCGAACCGCTGCCTCGACAGGCGGCGCAGCTCTGCGGGGCGGTCGGCTCCTGCGCCTCTTCACTCACGCGCCCGAGCCTAGTGGTTGGCGCGCCGTGAAGGCATCTCGAGGGGTGGACTGCGATCATCGCGATCCTCGTGGCCGACGGAGCAACAGCGGCGCCGCGCCGCGCCCGCGAGCACTGGCCGGAGTGTGCGGCGATCGCCGCGGTGATCGCGCTGGCCGCGGCGCTGCGGCTGTGGGCGCTCGCCAAGGTGCCGGCCGACCCCTTCTACGACGCCGCGGTGCGCAGCATGCCGTTGTCGCTGCACAATTTCCTGCTCGGCGCCTACGAGCCCGGTGGAAGCCTCGCGATCGACAAGCCTCCGATCGATCTGTGGCTGCAGGTGCTCAGCACGCAGCTGCTCGGCTTCGGCTCCTTCAGCCTGAAGCTCCCGTCCGCGCTGGCCGGAACGTTCGGCGCGGCCGTGCTCTACGACGCGATCCGGCGCGTGCTCGGCGCGCGCGCGGGCGTGGCTTGCGCACTCGCCCTGGCGACACTTCCGATCGCGGTCCTGACGGCCCGGAGCGACACCGTCGACGCAGCCGCGATGGCGCTGAGTGTGATCGCGCTGTGGCTGCTCGTGCGCTTCGCGGCAGACGGCCGATCGCGCTGGTGCTACCTGGCGGCGGCCGCGATGGGGCTCGCCTTCAACGTCAAGCTGTTTGAGGGGATCGTGGGCCTGCCGGCCCTGATCCTGTTTGGATTTCTGGTCTGTCGCGAGCGGCGTCTGGTGCGCCTCGCGCTCAGTGGCGCGGTGTTCGTCGCGGTCGCGCTGTCGTGGCTGACGATGACGCTCTTCTTCCCCGCCTCCGATCGCCCCTATGCGATCGGGTCGACCGACGGCAGCGCCTGGAACGCCACCTTCGTGTTCAACGGCTGGGATCGCATCGCCGGCGCCCAGACCCAGTCCGCGCTGAACGCCGCGCTGCCGGCGAGCGCGCTGCACCCGGCCAACAACAGCGAGGTCGCGCGCTCGGCGGTGCCGATCGGCTCACCTTCGCTGCTGCGCCTGTTCGACCATGACGGCCCGCTGTCGGGCCTGCGGCTCGGCTTCGTCCTGCTCGCGGCCCTGGCGCTGGGTGTTCCCGCGCTGGTCTGGACGATTGTACGAGCCCGCGGACCGGACGCCGGCGTCGAGCGAGCACTCTGCGCGTCGCTGCTCTTGTGGCTCGCGCTGGGAGTCGTGCTGTTCAGCGCGATGGCGCGCCTGCACCCGCGCTACACCGAGGGATTCACACCAGCCGTCGCCGCGGCGGCCGGGATCGGCGTCGCCTGGGCGCTGCGCGACGGGTTCTGGCAGCGCCTCTTTGTGATCGTGGCCGCGCTCGCGCTGACGCTCTACGGGCGCTACCTGCTCGGCGGCGCCGCCAGCGCCTGGCAGCTCGGCGCGGCCGGGGCGATCGTCGCGATCGCGGCGCTGTGGTTGCGCCCCGAGCGCGTGCGCGTCGCGCTGCTCGCGGCCGGACTCGGGCTGGCGGCGCTGGCGTTGCCGCTACAGGTCGACGCGAGCCTGATCGGAAACCACGAGTTCGACAGCGGCGTGACCGGCGCGATGGGAGCGGGCGAGGTGCGCGCGATCAGCTCCTACATCAACGCTCGCAGCGCCGGCACCCGCTACGAGTTCGCCGCGGCCGACCCGACCGAGGTCGCCTCGCTGATCCTCTACGACCGCCGGGCGATCCTCTCACTTACCTCCTACAACTCCCACGAGCTGCTCCCGATCGCCCGTCTCGGCGCGCTGGTCGCGAGCGGGCAGTTGCGCTTCGCGGTTCTCGATGGCGGCTGCGACCCGCGAAAAGCGAGCGTGAGCCCCGCCTGCTCAGCCGGCGCCGACTGGGTGCGCACGCACGGCACCGATGTGTCCAGGCGCGCCGGCCTCGCCCACAGCCACGTGCTCTACCTCCTGCGAACGCGCTAGCGTCACGCACGTGAACGCCGTGGGCGCCTCACCGAGCCTGTCGATTCTCGTCGTCGACGACGAGACCTCGCTGCGCGAGACGCTGACCCACTCCTTCGAGCGCGAGGGCCACCACGTGCAGGCGGTCGCTGACGGCAACGAGGCGATCGCGCTGGCTGGCGAGTCGCACTTCGACGTCGTGCTGCTGGACGTGGCGCTCGGTCCGGGACCCAACGGCTACGACGTCTGCCGCACGCTGCGCGCGCGGCGCAACGTCGTGCCGATCATCATGCTGACCGCGCTCGACAGCGAGGCCGACGCGGTGCAGGGCCTCGAGGCGGGCGCTGACGACTACGTCACCAAGCCGTTCGGGCTCGCCGAGCTGCGCAGCCGTATCCGCGCCGTCCTGCGCCGTTCGGCGCCGCGCTCGCTGGGCGCCGAACGGCTCAGCGCGGGGCCCGTGACGCTCGACCGTGCGCAGCGCGAGGTGACGCTGTCCGGCGAGCCGGTCCGCCTCACATTCTCCGAATTCGAACTGCTCGCCTGCCTGATGGCGGAGCCCGGTCGCCTGTTCAACCGACAGGAGCTGTTGCGCGCGATCTGGGGAGACTCGGCGTACCGCGACCCCCGCGCGATCGACGTCCATATCCGTCACCTGCGCGAGAAGCTCGAGACGACACCGGAGGAGCCGCGCCTGATCGTCACCGTCCGCGGGGCCGGCTACCGCTTTGCGGAGAGCTAGCGAACCCGGCGCCCGCCGCCCGCGCCTACCGTTCGGGCTGCGCCCACGCCTGCTCGGCGCGCTCGTGCTGACCGCGGTCGCGACGCTGGCCGCCGCCGCGCTGACGCTGCTCGCCCCGCTCGAGTCGCAACTCAAGGCGAACGTCATCAGCGTCACCAACGCCGACGTCCTCGACGCCAAGACGAATCTCGGGATCATCCCGCTGCTTGACGGGGCGGTGAACAAGCCCCGCATCCGCCAGGCCGTGGAGTCGATCGAGGATGCGGACCATTTCGCCGGCATGCTCGTCTGGACGACGCAGCTGACCCACCTCGCCGACACCGATCCGCGCCACCTGCGGTTCACCTCACCGACACTCGCCGAGCGGGCGTTCGCCGCTCACGGCAAGAAGCCGGTCCACCACCTGGCGGACGGCGTCCTTGCCGTCGCCGCCCGCTACCACGGCCCGGCCCATGACAGCTACGTCGTCGAGGCCTTCGCGCGGGTCGACTACGTCGGGCAGGCCGACGCCGTCGTGCGCTCGGCCTTCCTCGACGCGGCGCTGGTGGGACTCGCCGTCGCGCTGCTGCTCGGGATCACGCTCTCATCGCGCCTGCTGCGTCGCCTGCGACTGCTTCAGGATGCCAGCCGCACGCTCGACGAGCGCGACCTTGGCACGCTCGTGGTACCGCACGACGACGTCTCCGACGAGATCGGCGAGCTCGCGCGCGCGTTCGCGACGATGCATGCGCGGTTGCGCCAGCAGGAGGATGCGCGCCGCGCGTTCGTCGCGACCGCCTCGCACGAGCTGCGCACGCCGCTGACGTCACTCGACGGGATGCTCGAACTGCTCGCCGACGACCTCGCGGCAGAGCCGATCGACCTCGCCGACGCGCGTACGCGCGTGGCAAGGGCGCAGCAGCAGACGCGCCGGCTGAGCGGCCTGGCCTCCGACCTGCTCGACCTCAGCCGGCTCGACGCTCAGCTCGAGCTGCGCAGCGAGCCGGTCGAGCTTGGCGAGACGGCGCGGGCCGTGGCCGCCGAGTTCGATGCCCGCGCACGTGAGCGCGAGGTCGCGCTCACGCTCGATCATGTGGGCGCTGCGGCCTGGGCGCAGGCCGACCCTGGTAGCGTCGCGCGGATCGTGCGCATCCTGCTTGACAACGCGCTGCGTGTCGCGCCGGCCGGATCGTCGATCGAGATCGCCGTCCGCGGCGACGAGCAGCCGGCGATCGAGATCTCCGACAGCGGGCCGGGCGTGGAGGCGGGCGAGCGCGAACTGATCTTCGAGCGCTTCCAGCGCGGCCGCCGGCCCAACGACGAGGGCGGCTTCGGTCTCGGCCTGGCGATCGGCTCCGAGCTGGCCGCCCGGATGCACGGAGCGCTCGTGCTGCTCGAGAACGGCGAGCCGGGCGCGACCTTCCGCCTGACCCTGCCGGCGGTCGCGCGCTGATGGCGCACGAGGGGTTCTGGCAGCGCGCACGCGCGGCCGGGCGGTTCGGGATCGACACCGAGTTCGTCGGCGAGGGCCGTTACCGCACGCTGCTGTGCCTGATCCAGGCTGTGGTCGACGATGACGAGGGCCTCGAGGTCATCGTGCTCGACACGCTCGACGAGCAGACCACGCTCGGGCCGCTCGCGGAGCTGCTCGCCGACCCGCAGGTCGAGGTCGTCGTCCACGCCGGGCGCCAGGACATCGCGCTGCTGCGACGCTGCGCACGGACCGAGGTCACGCGGATCTTCGACACCCAGATCGCCGCGGGCTTCGCCGGGCTGTCAGCTCAGGCCGGCTACGAGACGCTGCTGCGCGAGGTGCTCGACGTGCGCGTGCAGAAAACGGCCAGCTACACGCGCTGGGACCGCCGCCCGCTCGACGCCGAGCAGCTGGCATACGCGCGCGAGGACGTCCTGCACCTGCTGGATCTGGCGTCAGCGCTCGCGGCGCGCCTGGCGGACGGCGAGCGCCTCGGCTGGGCGCTGGAGGAGTGCCGTTACCTCGAAGGGGTCAGCGACGTCCGCGACGCCGAGGCCGTGTTCGCCCGCCTGCCCCGCATCAACTCGCTCACCCCAGCCGCCCGGGCGGTCGCGCACGAGCTCGTGCTCTGGCGCGAGCAGATCGCGGAACGTCAGGACAGGCCCGTATCCACGGTGCTCAACGACGCGGCGCTGGTCGAGCTTGCCAAGCGGGCGCCGCAGACGCCGGAGCAGCTCGACCACGTCCGCGGCGTCAACCCCGGCAGTCTGCGCCGCCGCGGCAGCGATCTGCTCGAGGCGATCGCCCGCGGTGCCGCGCGCGAGCCGATCGCGGTGGAGGGCGAGCGCCGCGAGCCGTCGAGCCCGCTCGATGGCCCGCAGATCGCCCTGGCCGAGGCGTTCGTGCGTGCACGCGCGCTCGAGGCCGGCCTGGCCTACGAGCTGATCGCCGCGCGCGCCGACCTCGCGGCGATCGTCTGCGCGCGCTCGGGGCGGCGCGAGCCCGACGTGCGCACCCTCACCGGCTGGCGGCGCGAGCTCGTCGGCGAGGAACTGCTGGCGCTGCTGCGCGGCGAGCGGACCGTCGCCGTCGCCGGCGACGGGCGCCTGTCGATCACACCGCAGTAGTGATCATCCACCCCCGCCCGGGAAGATCGGGGGGCGGGCTTCGCGCAAACCGGTGCCGCCCACCCCGGCCCGGAACATCGTCGCGAACCCCTGCGACCACACGCGTGTCGCGACCAAGCTGCCGGCGAAAGCCGCAGCTTGCCCTTTATCCAACCTCGTTATAGACCTTGAACAGCGGCAGGTACATCGCGATCACGATGAAGCCGACCATGCCGCCGATGAAGATGATCATCACCGGCTCGATGATCGAGGTCAGCGCCTTGACGGCGGCGGCGACGCGCTCCTCATAGAAGTCGGCGATCTTCGAGAGCATCCAATCGAGCTCGCCGGTGGACTCGCCGACGGCCACCATGTGGCTGACCATCATCGGGAACACGGCGCTCTCCTTCAGCGGCTCGGAGATCGTGCCGCCGCGCTTGACCGAGTCGACCACGTCGTTCATCACGCGGGCCACGACGGCGTTGCCGGCGCTGCGGCCGGTGATGTCGAGCGCCTCGAGCAGCGGCACGCCGGCTGCCGTCAACGCGGAGAACGTGCGGGCCCAGCGGGCGATCGAGATCTTCTGGACGATGTCGCCGATCTTGAAGGGGATCTTCAGGCGCAGGGCGTCCCATTGCGGGCGCCCGGTCTCCGAGGTCTTCCAGTGGCGGAAGCTGAACGCAATCGCCGCGGCACCGCCGATGAAGGCGTACCAGTAGCCGGTGACCGCGTGCGAGATGTCGACCGTGATCTGGGTCATCGCCGGCAGCTGCGCTCCGGAGGCGTTGGTCGCGAACTGCTGGAGCACGCCGGCGAACACCGGCACGATGTAGACGACCAGCACGATCATCACAACGAGCGCGACAGCGAGGACGACGGAGGGGTAGATCATCGCCGAGCGGACCTGGCGGCGAAGGTTGTCCTCCTTCTCCAGCTGGTCGGCGATGCGCACGAGCGAGTCCTCGAGCACGCCGCCGATCTCGCCGGCGCGGACCATCGCGATGAACAGCGGGCTGAAGATCTTCGGGTGCCGCGCGAGCGCGACGCTGAATGCAAGGCCCGCCTCGACGTCCTTGCGCACGTTGACGATCACGGCCTTGAGCTTCTTGATCTCGGTCTGCTCCTCGAGCACGAAGAGCGCCCGCAGGATCGTCATGCCGGACGACACCATGGTCGCGAGCTGGCGCGAGAAGATCGCCAGGTCGCTGAGTGTGATCCGCTCGAACAGCGAGATGTTGATCTCGCGGGAGGAGTGCTTCTCGGCGATCTCGAGGATTACCAGGCCGCGCGCTCGCAACTGGTCCGAGACGGCCTGCTTGCTCTCGGCGTCGACCTGGCCGCGCAACGGCGAGCCGGCGACGTCCATCGCCCTGAAGACGTAGGTGCTCACGCGACCAGAGAGACGCCGCCGAGCAGGCGACGCAGCTCGTCGGGGGACGAAGATCGCGACGCGGCAACTTCCGCCGTGATGGTTCCCGCGCGGGCCAGCGTCGCGAGCGCGGAGTCCATTGACTGCATGCCCTGCGCGGCTCCGGTCTGGATCACGGACGGGATCTGGTGGATCTTGCCCTCGCGAATCAGGTTGCGGACCGCCGGCGTCGGCACCAGCACCTCGCACGCCGCGCAGCGCCCGGCGCCGTCGGCGGTCGGCAGCAGCTGTTGCGTGATGACACCCTGCAGGGTGACCGACAGCTGGACCCGGATCTGGGCCTGCTGCTCGGGCGGGAAGACGTCGATCACGCGGTCGATCGTCTGCGGCGCATCCTGGGTGTGCAGTGTCGCGAACACCAGGTGGCCGGTCTCGGCTGCCGTCAGCGCGGTGCTGATCGTGTCGAGGTCGCGCATTTCTCCGACCAGGATCACGTCGGGGTCTTCACGCAGCGAAGCCTTCAGAGCGGCGGCGAAGCTGGTCGCGTCGTTGCCGAGCTCGCGTTGGTTGATCAGGCAGCGCTTGTGCGCGTGCACGAACTCGATCGGGTCCTCGATCGTGATGATGTGTTCCTCGCGGGTCTGGTTGATCTCGTCGATCATCGCCGCCAGCGACGTCGACTTGCCGGAGCCGGTCGGGCCGGTCACGAGCACCATGCCGCGCGGGCGGCGCGTCAGCTCGTGCACGATCGGCGGCAGGCCGAGCGAGTCGATCGGGGTGATCTGGGAAGGGATCAGGCGGAATGCCGCGGCAACGGCGCTGCGCTGGAAATAGGCGTTGACACGGAATCGGGCGCGGCCCGGGACGACATAGGCGAAGTCGAGCTGCAGGTCTGTCTCGAGCCGCCGCCGCTGTTCGGTCGTGAGGATCGAGTAGATGAACTCGCGCGTGTCCTCGGGCGTGAGCTTGGGGTAGTTCTCCAGCCCGACCAGGCGGCCGCGCTGGCGCAGAGTCGGCGGCGCACCGGCGGTGAGGTGCAGGTCGGACGCATTGCGATCAACGACCTCGAGCAATATTTGT
>JBEKSK010000102.1:0-8654 GCA_049517155.1 Solirubrobacteraceae bacterium | reverse complement strand
TGACTGCTACGGGCTGCCACTGCTGGCGGCGCACGTCGTGCGGGGCGGCGGCGAGGCGGCCGAGACGGCCGCCCAGCTCGCCGGGCCGGTCGCGCTGAAGGCGCTCGTCGGCGGCCTTGTGCACCGCAGTGACCTCGGCGCCGTGCGCCTGGACCTCCACAGTGGCGCCGAGGTCCGCCGCGCGGCGAGCGAGATTCGTGCGGCCGTGGCGGCCGGCGGCAAGCGCCTGGACGGCTTCGTCGTTCAGGCGATGGCGCCTTCGGGAGTGGAGCTGCTGGTCGGCGTGGCCAACGATCCTAGCTTCGGCCCGGTGATCGTGTGCGGTCCCGCCGGGGCGAGCGCCGAGCTGATGGGCGACGCCGCCGCGCGCATCACGCCACTGACCGACAGCGATGCGCGGGAGATGCTGCGGACACTGCGAACCTTCCCTCTGCTCACCGGCTACCGCGGCTCGCCGCCATGCGACATCGACGCGATCGAGGACGTCCTGCTTCGGCTGAGCGCGCTGGTCGAGGCGCATTCGGAGGTCGCCGAGCTCGATCTGGACCCGCTCGTCGCCGCCGGCGACGGGGCCGTGGTCGTCGATGCCCGCGTGCGACTCGAGCCGCCGCCGCCGCCACGACCGCTGTCGGCGCTGCGCGCCTAGCGGCCGCCCCGCCGCTGGCGCCGCCACGCGAAATGCGCCGGCGGCAGTGGCTCCCGCGCGCGGCACCCGCACGCCGCATCGGGGTTTTGCCACCGTCGCTTGTCGCGTTTAACCGGTCGCTGGACGTTCGGGGGTCGGCTAGCTTGATTCGATGGCTACGCACCTCCAGCTTGCCGAAGATCCAAGCGCCGGCGCGCGCGAGCGCCACGACGAGGCGGCCATCCGGGTCATCCTGGCCGAGGACCACGAGGTGATGCGCCGCGGCCTGCGACGCGTGCTGGACGCCGCGGGCGACATCGAGGTGATCGCCGAGGGCGACGACCTCGCCGCGGTCATGCGCCACGTCCAGATGCAGCGTCCGAACGTGCTGGTCCTCGACCTCAACATGGGGAGCGGCTCGGGCATCGAGGTCATCCGCCGTCTGCGCGAGGGCGTGCCGGCGACCGAGATCGTCGTTTTGAAGATGGACGAGAGCGCGGCGTTCGCGCAGCACGCGATCGACGCAGGTGCGATCGGCTTCGTGCTCAAGGACACCGCCGACGCGGAGCTGCCAGAGGCCGTCCGCCGTGCCGCGCGCAGGCGGGAGTACGTCAGCCCCCGCGTGGCGCCGCGGCTCCGCGCGCGTCGCGAGGCGACCGGCGACGGGCTCCACCAACACTGAGGCCGGTGCTCAGGAGGCGGCGTGCGAACGCAGTCGCTCGGCGCCGGCCGCGTGCAGCGGCAACTCGGCCCGCACCAGCGTGCCGTCGGCGCCGGAGTCGAAACTCAGTGTCCCGCCGAGCAGATACACGCGCTCTCGCATACCCTCCAGCCCGAATCCGGACGTGGAGACCTGCGGGCTGAAACCGATCCCGTCGTCCTGGATCTCGATCGAGACCTCGGTCGGCGATGCGCTCACCGCGATTCGGGCGTTGTGTGCACGCGCGTGGCGAACGACGTTCGTCAGGCCCTCCTGCACCAGCCGGTAGACGGTCGACTCGATCTCTGCCGGCAGGCGCCCGGCGCCGCCCGCCTTCTCGGGCAGCTGCAGCGCCGCCGTGATCGCGAGCTCGCCGTGATCGCGGCGGCGCTCCAGCAGCGCCTCGAGTGCCGGTCGCAGACCCAGCTCGTCAAGCGCCGCGGGCCGCAGGTCGGTGATGATGGCGTGCAGGTTCTCGATCTCCTGCTCGACCTGCCCGATCGCCTCAGCGACGACCAGCGCGGTCCGCTCGGCGTCGCCGCTGCGGCGCGCCGAGGACAGCAACAGGCGCAGCGCGCCAAGGCCCTGCAGCGTCTCGTCGTGCAGCTCGCGCGCCCAGCGGGTCCGCTCCGCGTCCGCCGCGGCCATCGAGCTGCGCAGGCGCTCGGACTCCACGCTGCGGCGCATCGCGACGGCGTTCGCGGCGCTCGCGGCGAACGCGCTCAGCAGTAGCTCGTCCTCGTCGGAGAACGTGGCGTCGTCGGCGCGGTCGAACGCGGCGAGCACGCCGACGGCCTCGCCGCGCGACTCCATCGGCACGAGCAGCGCCGTCCGAGCGCCTGGTACGCCCAGCTCGCTCGGCGCGGTCCGCAGCCGGACCGCGACATCGGAGATCCGCTCGGAGCGGCGCCGCTGGAGCACCTCGCCGGAGGTCGACGCCGAGATCGGCACGCGGTTTCCGCGCACGTCGGTCGCCTCGCCGGCGCTGGCCGTGACGACGAGGTCCGGCCCGTCGCACAGCATGATCACGACGCTGCGCGCGTCGACCAGCGCGCGGCCGCGCTTGACGATCAGCTCGAGCACGCGATCTAGCCCGGTCTGGCTGCCGACCGCGATCGTGATGTCGCGCGCGGCCTCGAGCCCGCGAACCGCCCGCTCCTGCTCGGCGCGGCGGCGCTCGGAGACGTGGTAGAGCCTGGCGTTCTCGATCGCCGTCGCGGCCCAGTCGGCGAGGATCATCGCGGCCGCCTCATCCTCCGCGGTGAACTCGCCGTGGTCCTTCTCGGTCAGATAGAGGTTGCCCCAGACCGAGCCGCGGATGAGGATCGGCACGCCGAGGAAGCTGGCCATCGGCGGGTGCCCATCCGGAAAGCCGTAGCTCTCTGGATGCTGGCTCACGTCGCGCAGGCGCAGCGGCTTGGGCTCCCTGATCAGCGCGCCGAGCACGCCTCGCCCGCGCGGCAGGTTCCCGATCGCGGCCCGCGTTTGCTCATCGATGCCGGCCGTCAGGAACTGCTCGAGCGATGCGCGGCGTTCGTCGAGGATGCCGAGCGCCGCGTAGCGCGCCCCGGTGACCTCCCGCGCCGTTGCGAGGATCCGGTCGAGGACCGCCTGCGGATCGAGTTCGGCTACCAGCGCACGCCCCGCGTCCAGCAGGCGACTGAGGTGGCGTGAGTCGAGGGACTCGCTCATCAGGGACCGTTTCTCAAGGATAGCCACCCGCCGGAGCGGACCCGCGCTGCGACGCGATCGTGCGATCCCTCGGCCGTTTTCCCGCTCAGGCCGCGGCGGGCAACTCGCCGCCGGCCTCGTCGCCGTCGAGGATCGGCGCGAGCCAGCGGCGCCCCTCCGCCGCGCTCCAGCCCTTGCGCGAGGTGTAGTCGTCGAGCTGGTCGGAGCCGATGTGCCCGACGCCGAAGTAGCGCGCGTCGGGATGGGCGAGATAGATCCCCGAGACCGAGGAGCCCGGGTTCATCGCAAAGCTGTCGGTCAGCGTGATGCCCGCCCGCGCCGGCGCCTGCAGCAGCTCGAACAGCGTGCCCTTCTCGGTGTGGTCGGGCTGGCAGCCGTAGCCGGGTGCCGGGCGGATGCCGCGGTAGCGCTCGGCGATCAGCTCCTGCGGCGAGAAGGACTCCTGCGGGGCGTAGGCCCACGCCTCGCGGCGTACCCATTCGTGCAGCCGCTCGGCGAAGGCTTCGGCCAGGCGGTCGCACAGCGCCTTGAACAGGATCGCGTTGTAGTCGTCGTTGTCGCGCTCGAACTGCTCGGCGTGCTCGTGCTCGAGGTGCCCGGTCGTCACGGCGAAGGCGCCGACATAGTCCGCCACGCCGAGCTCGCGCGGCGCGACGAAGTCCGCGAGCGCGAGGTTCGGGTGCGCGGCGTCGCGCAGCATCTGCTGGCGCAGCGTGTGCAGCATCGCGAGCGGCTCGCCCCGCTCCTCGTCCGCGTACACGGCGATGTCGTCGCCAATCGCGTTCGCCGGCCACAGCCCGACGACGGCGTCGGCGCGGATCCAGCGCTCGGCGACGATCCGCTCGAGCATCGCCTCGGCGTCGCGGTAGAGGCTCCGCGCGACCTCGCCGACGCTCGGGTCCTCAAAGATCCGCGGGAAGGTCCCCTTCAGCTCCCAGGTGCGAAACAGTGGGGTCCAGTCGACGTAGCCGGCAATGTCGCCGAGTGAGTAATCGCCGAGCGTGTGCAGTCCGAGCATCGGCGGCGTCGTCGCCTCGTAGGCGCTCCAGTCGGTGCTGAAGCGGTTCGCGCGCGCCGCCGCGAGGCTCGAACGCCGCGAGGACCGCCGCTCCGAGGCGCGCCGCTCGACGATCGCGCGGTACTCCGCCGCCACCTCGGCGACGAGCGCGGGCCGCTGCTCGTCGCTGAGCAGCGCGCTGGCGACGCCGACCGCGCGCGAGGCGTCGGGAACATAGACCGCCTGCCCGAGGTTGTAGGCGGGATCGATCTTCACGGCCGTGTGCGCCTTGCTGGTGGTGGCGCCGCCGATCAGCAGCGGCAGGCTCATCCCGCGGCGCTCCATCTCGGCGGCGACGTTGCACATCTCGTCAAGCGACGGCGTGATCAGGCCTGAGAGCCCGACCAGGTCGGCGTCGCAATCGAGCGCGCTGTCGAGGATCTTGTGCGCCGGCACCATCACGCCGAGGTCGACCACGTCGAATCCGTTGCAGGCCAGCACGACGCCGACGATGTTCTTGCCGATGTCGTGCACGTCGCCCTTGACGGTCGCCATCACGATCCGCCCGGCGCCGCGCGACTCGCGCCGGCTCGCCTCCATGTAGGGCTCGAGGTGCGCGACCGCCTGCTTCATCACGCGCGCCGACTTGACGACCTGCGGCAAGAACATCTTGCCCGCGCCGAACAGGTCCCCGACGACGTTCATCCCCTCCATCAGGGGGCCTTCAATGATGTCAAGGGGGGCTGCCGCCCCCAGGCGAGCCTCCTCGGTGTCAGCCACGATGAACTCGTTGATGCCGTTGACGAGCGCATGCACGAGACGCTCGCGAACCGGGCGCTCACGCCAGCGCAGGTCGGGCTCGGCGCGCGCCGCACCCTCCGCGCCGCGGTATTGCTCGGCGATCTCAAGCAGCCGCTCGGTCGCGTCGGCACGGCGGTTGAGGATCACGTCCTCGACGCGCTCGCGCAGTTCCGGCTCGATCTGCTCGTAGATGGCGAGCTGGCCGGCGTTGACGATCGCCATGTCGAGCCCGGCCGCGATCGCGTGGTAGAGGAACACCGAATGCATCGCCTGGCGCACCGGCTCGTTGCCGCGGAACGCGAACGACACGTTCGAGAGGCCGCCGGAGATGTGCACGCCGGGCATCCGCGCCTTGATCTCGCGCGTGGCCTCGAAGAAGGCGTTGGCATAGTCGTCGTGCTCGGACATGCCGGTGGCGATCGCGAAGATGTTGGGGTCGAAGATCAGGTCTGTGGGGTCAAGGCCCGCCTCCTGCGTGAGCAGCGCGTAGGCGCGCTCGCAGATCGCGACCTTGCGCTCCGCCGTGTCGGCCTGGCCCTCCTCGTCGAAGGCCATCACGACGACGGCGGCGCCGTAGCGGCGGACCTTGCGCGCCTGCGCGAGGAACGGCTCCTCGCCCTCCTTCAGGCTGATCGAGTTGACGATCGCCTTGCCCTGCACGCTCTTCAGGCCGGCCTCGATCACGCTCCACTTCGAGGAGTCGATCATGATCGGCACGCGCGCGATGTCGGGCTCTGAGGCGATCAGCCGCAGGAACGTCGTCATCGCCTGCTCGCCGTCGAGCAGGCCGTCGTCCATGTTGACGTCGATGATCTGGGCGCCGCCGTCGATCTGCTGGCGGGCGACCGCCAGCGCCGCCGTGTAGTCGCCCGCCAGGATCAGGCGCTTGAAATGCGCGGAGCCGGTGATGTTGGTGCGCTCACCGATGTTGATGAAGCTCGCGACGGCGCCGCTCACAGCCGGACCCCGATCACGCGGCCACGAACGGCTCGAGGCCGGACAGGCGCAGCGCCGGCGCGAGCACCGGAACGGCGCGCGGCGGCAGCCCGCGCACGGCGTCGGCGATCGCGGCGATGTGCGCCGGCGTCGTGCCGCAGCAGCCGCCGACGATGTTGACCAGGCCGCTGCGCGCCCACTCGCCGATGTTCCCGCAGGTCTCCGCCGGCCCCTCGTCGTAGCCGCCGAACTCGTTCGGCAGGCCGGCGTTGGGGTGAGCCGCGACGAGCGTATCGGCGACCGCTGAAAGCTCCGCCAGGTAGGGGCGCATCAGCTCGGCGCCCAGCGCGCAGTTCAGCCCGACCGCGAACGGCTCGGCGTGGCGCACCGATGTCCAGAAGGCCTCCACCGTCTGGCCCGACAGGGTTCGGCCCGAGAGGTCGGTGATCGTGCCCGAGATCCAGATCGGCAGATCGGCGAGGCCCTCGTCACGCAGGTCGAGGATCGCCTTCAGCGCCGCTTTCGCGTTCAGCGTGTCGAAGATGGTCTCGACCATGAAGATGTCGGCGCCGCCCTCATACAGTGCGAGCGCCTGCTCGCGGTAGGCGTCACGGACCTCGTCGAAGTCGACGGCGCGGGCGCCGGGATCTTCGACGCTCGGGGAGATCGACAGCGTCCGGTTGGTCGGCCCGATCGAGCCGGCAACCCAGCGGGGGCGGCCGTCGCGCTCCTCGAAGCGGTCGGCCGCCTCGCGCGACAGGCGTGCCCCGGCGACGTTGATCTCGGCCACGTGCGCCTGCATGTCGTAGTCCGCCTGCGCGATCGAGGTCGCGGTGAAGGTGTTGGTCGTGATGATGTCGGCGCCGGCCGCCAGATACTCGCCCGCCAGGGTGCTGACCACATCGGGCGCCGTCAGGCACAGGATGTCGGTGTCGCCGCGCAGCGAGGTCGGATGCGCGGCGAAGCGCTCGCCGCGGAAGTCCTCCTCGGTCAGCGACAGCTCCTGGATCTTTGCGCCCCAGGACCCGTCGAGGACGAGGATCCGCTGTGCGGCAGCCTCGTGCAGCGCGGCGATCCGCGCCGTCCGTTTCGCGTCCCGGCTCGTGGCGGCGGGGGCTGCCTCGTGGCGCGCGGCGATCTTCGCGTCCGCGCTCATGCCGGCTGGCGCTCCCGCGCCCGTGGCGTCAGATCGGCAAGGCGGCAAACGGCGCCGATCACCTCCGCCTGGTTGAGCGTGTACAGGTGAAACTCCTCGAAGCCCTCGCGGCGCAGCTCCTCGATCTGGCGCACCGCGAGCATCGCGGTCACGAGTCGCCGCGCGTGGAGGTCGTCGTCGAGGCCCTCGTAGCGCTCGGCGTGGGACGCCGGGATCGTCGTGCCGCAGCGCTCCGCCATCCGCGCGAGGCCCGCGATGTTGTTTGAGAACATGATCCCGGGAACGATCGGGATCGCGATGCCGGCGCGGGAGACGCTCTCGCGCAGCGCGACGATGCGCTCGTTGATCAGGCAGAACTGGGTGATCGCGCGCGTCGCGCCGGCATCGGCCTTGCGCGCGAGCAGCTCCAGGTCCTGCTTCTGCGAGCGCGAGTCCGGGTGGGTCTCCGGATAGGCGGCGACCGACACCTCAAACGGCGCGATCGCGCGGATCGCCTCGACCAGCTCGACCGAGCCGCCGTAGCCCTGCGGGTGTGGGACGAACGCCGATCCGAGCTCCGGCATGTCGCCGCGCAGCGCGACGATGTGGGAGATCCCGTTCTCCCAGTAGTCGCGGATCGTCGCGTCGACCTCCTCGCGCGGGCAGCCGACGCAGGTGAGGTGCCCGGCCCGCGGCATCGCCGTGCGGGCGCCGATCTCGCGTAGCGCTTCGAGCGTCGAGGAGCGGGTGCTGCCGCCCGCCCCGTAGGTCACCGACACGAACGACGGCTCAAGCGGCGCCAGGCGCTCGAGCACCGTTGCAAAGTGCTGCTCGGCCTCCGGCGTGCGCGGCGGAAAGAACTCGAATGAGACCGAGACGCTCATGCGACGGCGGACCTCGCCGCCTCGCCGCGTGGCTGCGCGCGAAGCAGCCAGAGGCTCACCGTGAGCTGCTGGCGGCCTGGCGGGCGAAGCGTTCGCTGCGTCTCGATCTCGAGGTCTCCCTGCGCGGCCCAGGCCCGCATGTCCCGCTCGTCGATCCCGAGGTGGCGATGGCCGTGCTGTTCGCGCAGGAAATCGAGATGGTGGGGCGCGAAATCGGCGACCAGCAGCCGCCCGCCGGGGCGCAGCAGGCGCGCGGCGTCGGCAATCGCCTCGCCGGGCTCATCGAGCAGGTGCAGCACGTGATGCATCACGGCGACGTCGAAGCTCGCGGCCTCAAACGGCGGGCGGTGCAGATCGCCCTGGCGCACGGAGGCGCGCGAGAGCCGGGCCTGGCCGAGCTTGGCCCGCGCGGCGGCCACCATGTCGCGGCTGACGTCCAGCCCGACGCTGAGCTCGCTCACCGGCGCCAGCAGCTCGAGCATCCGCCCGGTTCCGGTGCCGATGTCGAGCAGGCGCTCGATCGGCTCGGCGGCGCCGATCAACTCGAGCATCGCATGCTCGACGTCGGCTTCGGCCACCTGCAGCGAGCGCAGTGCCGCTGCCTCGTCGGCGTGGCTACTCAGGTAGCGGGCCGCCGCGAGCACGCGCGCCTGGCGCACGCGCTCGAGCGCAGCCGCGTCCGCTGCGATCACCGGGTCGCCGGCCGGCACCTGCTCGGCGAGCCGGCGCACCAGCTCGGCGCCGCCACCGCCGTCACAGACGCGATAGAAGACGTGCGCCCCTTCCGGCGCGCGTTCCAGGATGTTGGCGTCCAGCAGCAGCCGCAGATGCCGGCTGGTGCGCGGCTGGCTCTGCCCGATCACGCTGCTGATCTCCGTTACCGT
>JBEKSK010000101.1:0-8728 GCA_049517155.1 Solirubrobacteraceae bacterium | reverse complement strand
CACCGGCGGGTCGCCTCGGCGCCGTCCGCGGCGAACGCACAGGTCGCGAACGGTAGCGTCGCGGCGAACGAGCTTTCCGTCGCCGACGAGCTGGGCCCCGACATCGTCGCCGCCTGGGTCACCCACGACGGCGCTCATCAGAGCGTCGAGCTGCACACACTTGATCCGCTGGAGCAGCCGGTCGCGCTCGCGGTGGGCCTCGCGCACGCGACCGTCACCGGTCGCTGTGGCGTGGGTTGCCAGGTCGTGAGCCTGGCAGGCTCGGCGACCACGCTCACGGTCCACGCGGTGATCGACGGCACGGGCTACACGGCACGGTTGCCTGTCGCCTTCCAGGCGGGCGGCGCGGATCGCCGAGCTGCGGAATTCATGCGCCGCGTCGATGGCGCCCAGCTGAAGCTCCGCAGCGCCGTGGCGGAGGAGAGCCTCGCGAGCTCTCCTTCGGCAGTGGACACCACTGCCTACCGGATCGGGGCGCCCGACCGCTTCGCCTACCAGGTGAGCCTCAACGGGAAGCCGGCCGGCGACACGGTCATCATCGGAACCCGCGAATGGGCCCGCAGTCCGGGGCGGCCCTGGCAGGCGGGCAGCTTCGGTACTCAGCCCTTCTCAGCCGCCGCGTATCTGGACTGGTGGGCGCCCTATGCTGACTCTCCGCGGCTGCTCGACACCTCCAGCGTTGGCGCCACGACCTTCGCGGACGTCGCCACCCTCACGCGGGTCGCGGGGCTCGGGCCTGTCTGGCTGCGCTTTCATCTCGATCTCACAGACGCCCGCGTGCTCTTCGTGCGGATGATCACAGCCGCGCATTTCATGACGGAGTCGTGGGGCGACTTCAACGAGGCCCCGGCAATCGCGGCGCCGTCCGGGCCGCGCGGATGACCCGGCGTTCGAGGCCGAGCGGTCGAGCGGCGCAGTCGTCGTAGCCGGCGCGCAGTAGGCGCGGTCCCGCCGCTTCTGTTCACGGTCGAGGGCCGGCGGACGCGAGCGGCCCGTAGCCGCTGGCTGTTCGGAGCGAGACGCTGGGCGAATGCGGGCCGACGTGGCTGGCGGCTGGCGAGGGCCACCGTCGCATGATGTGTGACCGCCGGCGAGTTCGTCAGCGTCGTGTGATTCCCGAACGCGCACCGCTCGCGGTCGCTTCGAACTACATGGGCCGCGGGCAGCCGTTCGCGGCGCCCGCGGCCCAGACTGCTTCAGTCCTGCTAGGACACCGTCAGCGTGCCCTGCATCCCGGCCGCGCGGTGACCGGGAACGGAGCAGTAGTAGGTGTACTTGCCGGCCGTCAACGTCACGTCGAAGGACTTCTTGCCGCCAGCGAAGATCGGCGTCTTGCCGAGCACCTTGTTCTTCGAGTTGATCAACACGACGTCGTGCGGCAGTGGGGACTTGTTGGTGAAGACGATCACCGCCTTGCCGGGGGTCGTCTTGATCGAGCTCTGCGTGAACTTCAGCATCCCCGACGGGTTCGCCATGATGTTCACGGTGTGAGTCGCGGCTGCCGAACGGGCTGTCGAAGCGCTCGCCAGGCTGGTCGAGTAAGCCGCCACGCACAGGCACGCAGCCAAAAGCGTCCCGGCTGTAGCGAGCCGGCGCATCTTCGAACTATTCATTGAAACCTCCATTGATGATGACAACGTCCGAGGTCGCCGCGGTCGCGTGCACCCGGCACGATGCCGACCGTGATCGGCTCTCAGGCCGCACAAACTGCGCCGTGGGCGCAGTGCTTGCCGACGCTCGAACCGTCTTCGACGCAACTCCCTCCTGCTTGAAGCTTAGCCCATCCTATCTATCGCTCTGACCGCAGGCGCCGTACGCGCTCAGCGTCCGCCCCCAGCTCACGAATCCTGGTCGCCGCGAACCACCGCCGCCTCGCCGAATGCACGTCCCGCGCTGCTCAGAGCGTCGCGGCGACGCGGTTGCGCCCGGCGACCTTCGCTTCGTAGAGCGCACCGTCGGCGGCGAGCATCGTCGCCCGCGCGTCGTCGGCCAGCAGTGCGACTCCGATGCTGACCGTCACGGCTGGAGCGATCCTTGCCGCGATGGCCTCTCGGACACGATCGGCAACCTCACGGGCATTGCCGAGGGGCGCCCCGGGGAGAATCGCCGCGAACTCGTCGCCACCGATCCGCGCCGCGAAGTCTCCTGGCCGGATCGTCTGGGTGATCACCTTGCCGACGCGGCGCAGCAGCTGGTCGCCCGCGTCGTGTCCGCGCGTGTCGTTGACCTGCTTGAACTCGTCCACATCGATCATCAGCAGGGCGCCGGCCTCGGAGCCCGGCGCGGTCAACAGGCCGATCCGGTCGTCGAAGGCCCGGCGATTTGGCATGTCGGCGACCGGATCGCGCAGGGCGAGGTCGCTTAGCACCCGCTTCTGCCTGATGTAGGAGCGGGCCACCTCCGCTGACTCTTCAACCACTTCGGCAAGCCGCTCGGCCACGGCGTCGCCTGTGCAGGGAGCCGGGGGCGGTCGCGCGGGGCGAGCCGCGCCGCGCAGCAGCGCCGCCACCGCCGGGCACACCTGCTGCGGGGGCCCGCCCAGCAGCAACTCGACGGCCGACAGCACCTCAAGGCTGCTCGCCACAACCGGATAGCACTCGCGCAAGCTCGCGGGTACAGCGTGGCCTCCGAGCATCAGTCGCGGCTCTGCGCTCGCGTCATGAACGGCGATGACTGCCTCCGCGAGCGAGTGCACGTCGGTGCTGATGCCAAAGCCCAGGCCCGTCACGGCGGGCTGGTGCTCGGACACGAAGCTCCGCAGTGCGCCAACCGGCACGTCGGCGCCGAGAAACAGGACGTTGAATCCCGCTCCCTCGAGGACGTCGGCAACCATGCGCAGCCCGAGCACGTGATGCTGACCGGCGACCTCCGCAAGCAGTACCGACTCGCGCGAGCGGGCCCGGGCGACGCTGAGGGCGTCAAACAGGCGTACGAGCACCCCGCTGCTGATGGCTGTGGCCAGATGCTCGTCGGCGACGCTGACGGCGCCCTGCTGCCAGAGGTCTCCGATGCGCTCCATCGCCGGCGCGATGATCAGCGCCTGGATCGCGGCGGGCGAGGTGCCGATCGCCAAAGCCTCGTCCGTCACCTGCGCGGCCATCGCGCTGTCGCCGGCGCGCAGCGCGTCCCCGTAGCGCCGGGCGAGCGCCGCACTCGCCGCATCCGACGCGCGGCGAGCCGGGCGCTCCGAGGCTGCCTTGCGTGATGGCATTCGCTTATTCGTCTCCCGAGCGGTTCGTCAAAGCGTAGACCACGTATGCGCGGATCCGACGCTCACGATGACTGTGATGGCGCCCAGCGCCACCGCGTCGTCCTGCGCCTCCACCGCCCTCGGCGCCAGCGGGACCCTGCGGGGGGCGCTCCCGCACGCCGGCGCTAGGCTTGGCGTGTGAATACCGCTCCGCCCCGTGGTCTGTTCACCGGGGTCCGGCCGACAGTTGAAGAGATCGCGCGAGAGCTTCCAGGCGACGAGCTGGTGCCAAATCCGGACGTCGTGATGGATCGCGCGTTCACGCTCCCGGGCCACGCGGCGGACGTCTGGCCGTGGTTCCTGCAGCTTGGGAAGAGACGCGCCGGCTGGTATCTCACAACCGCGCTCGAGCGCGCAATCCCCCGATCGCGGCGGGCGTTGCGTCGCATCGATCCCAAACTCACGCAGCTCCGGGTCGGGGACGTCATTCCCGACTGGGGCGGTCGCAACGCGACGTTTGAGGTCGTGCGCGTCGAGCCGCCCGCCGCCCTCGTTTATGGCTCGACCCGAGGATCCGTGAAGCTCAGCTGGGCGATCGTCCTCGGCGACGGCGGATCATCGGAGGAGCCAACGACGCGTGTTCAGCTGCGTTTACGTTTGAGTCCCGTCAGACGCCTGTGGCTGGCGCGTTCCGCCGGCGCGCTCGTCGATCTGCTGACGGTTGCCGGGCTGGCCTCCGGGCTTCGGGAGCGTCTCGAACACCGCGGTCGGCACCGGTGAACATGGGGCCTCGCCGCTTGAGCTAGCGGGCGATCGCCAGGCCGAGACCGGTACCGCCATGGCGGCGAGTGGTTGAGGCGTCGGCTTGAGTGAATGCTTCGAACCTACGGTTGGCCCGCGCCGCGTAGCATCGACGCATGAGTTCGCTGCAGCAGCGCTGTCACGAGACGCTCGAGGCGAGCTGGACGGTCGGCGAGCGCCAGGGGGTGCCATATGCGTACACGCGCCCGAGTCCGGAGCGCTACCGCTGGCAGTGGTACTGGGATTCCTGTTTCGCGGCGATCGCCTGGCGGCACTTCGATCCCGCTCGGTCGCGCGCAGAACTCGAGACGCTGCTCGCCGCGGCCCAGCCGGACGGCTTCATCGGACACACGATCTTCTGGGACCACCCGTTGAGCGGTACCAGGGCCCTGTATTACAACGTGCGCCATCACACCGACTTCATGACCGCGACGATCCAGCCGCCTGCACTGGCCTTCGCATGGTTGGCTTGCGTCGGCGATCCGGCGCTCGAGCCGCGCATCGTCGCCCACCACAAAGCGGTCAGCGTGCAACGGGATCTCGAGGGCGACGGACTGCTTTGGATTCTCCAGCCGGATGAGTCGGGCTGCGACGCCTCGCCGCAGTTCGACCCGATCTGGCGCCATCGCGCGCAGGGGCTCCCCGGCTTCGCCGAACTCGTGCACCGCAACCGCGAGCGCGACTTCCGCATCGAGGCCGTCCGAGCGGCGGGCGGCCCGGTCGTCTGTGAGGTGCTCACGAATGTTCTGCACGGCCTCTCCCGTCTCGCGCTCGGTCAGTCGTCGATCACGCAAGCGCTGATCGCCCGCCTCTACGACGAACCGAGCGGCCTTTTCCTGCCGGTCGCGGAGCCGGCCATCGACGCGCGGATTCCGTTGACCTGGACGGCGCTTGCCCCGCTCGCTCTGCCCGACCTCCCCGAAGACATCGGCCGCCGGCTCGTGGGCTATCTCCTGGACCGCCGGCGCTTCTGGACGGCGGTCGCGCCGCCGGCGGTCGCGCTCGATGAGCCCGCATTCTCGCTACGCGAGCACTTCGAGGGACTGCGGCGCTACTGGCGCGGCCCGACGTGGGTCAACAGCGCGTGGCTGATCTGGCGCGGCCTCGTCAGGCTCGGCTACGAGGATGAAGCTGCAGCGATAGCCCGTTCGATCACCGACACCGTTTCACGCGAAGGGCTCCGCGAGTTCTACGATCCCGGCGACGGGCGCGGAATGGGCGCCAGGAGCTTCGCCTGGTCAGCGCTCGCGCTCGAGTTGGTCGACCCGCGCAACGCGACCGCCGGCCTTGTCGTCGCCCCGTCGCTACCGCGTCGGACCGCGACATGAGCGACGATGACGCCACCCGCCTCGAGGAGATTCGCAAGCTCCGCCAGGACGCATTCGACGCGGCGCAGGCGGTGGACCCGCTCGTGTCAGGACCCGCGCATGCACTGCTCGCCAAGCAGGTTGCAGCCCAACTGCGGGCTTTGCAGACTGCCGCTGACGACCTCGTGCAACTCGTCAATTCATGGCAATACCTGGCGGGGATGTGCGGTCTCTTCGACGATCTCGACGAGACTGACCGGCCCGATCGTGACTGGCGCTCGCGCATAGAGGAGGCACTCGCGCTGATCGAGGAGGCGACCGAGTAACCAGCAAGGCCTAATCGCCGCCGGGGCCTCGCAGCTCGTGGAGGGGGACCGCCGTGCTGTGTCCCGCCTCCGCCGACGGGTGGGTTGGGATGTGGTGGTGCGCGTAGGCGATCCCGTTGGCGAGCGCGGTCATCAGCGTGCAGGCGCGACGCGGCGTCTTCCACGGCAGGATGACGAGCGCGAGCAGGAGGCCGAGGCCGAAGATTCCGGCCACCCATGTGAAGGCTGTCGTGTAGCCGTGGATCGCCGCTGCCGCGGGAAGCCCGAGCAGGTGGCTGTGGGCGCGAGCGTAGGCGGTGGCAGCGCTCGCCGAAACGGTGCTCAGCAGCGCGAGGCCGACGGAGCCGCCGATCTGCTGTGAGGTGTTGACGACGGCGGAGGCGACGCCGGTGTCGTGCACGTCGACGCCGAGTGTCGCCGTTCCAATCGAGGGCGCGAAGATGCATCCCAGCCCCACGCCGATGATGAGCAGAGTGGGCAAGATGTCTCCCGCGTAGGTGCCGCCAGGGGTCAGGCGGGTTAGCAGGAGCGTCGCGATCACGCCAAGTGCCATGCCGACGATCACGAGTGGCTTGGCTCCCGTGCGGGGCAGGAGCTTGGTCTGGGCCGTGACCGACGTCACGACAAGCACGCCGGTCATCGGAAGGAAGGCCAAACCGGTGCTCAGCGGCGAGAAGCCCAGGTTCTGCTGCATGTAGTAGGTGAGAAAGAAGAACACCCCGAAGATGCCCGAGGCGGAGAGGAGGACCGAGATGTAGGCGCCTCCGCGTGCGCGATCTCGGACGATGCGCAGCGGCAGCAAGGGGTGCGCGACGCGGCTCTCGATCGCCACGAACGCGCAGAGCAACACCGCGCTCGCCGCGAGCGCGACGATCGTGACCGACGCGCTCCAGGACTGCGTCTCAGCGTTGGAGAATCCGTAGACCAGCGCGAACAGACCGGCCGAGCCGGCGAGCAGCCCGCGAAGATCGATGCCCGCACGTTCTGGATCGCTGTGGTTGACGAGCAGTCGCAGCGCGAAGAGCGCCGTCGGTACCGCGATCACGAGGTTGACGTACAGGCACCACCGCCACGAAAGCACCTGCGTGAGCGCCCCGCCGAGCACCAGACCAACGGACGCTCCACCACCGGCGATCGCTCCGAAGATCCCGAACGCCTTCGGTCGGTCGGGGCTCTCGGCGAATGTCACGGTCAGCAGCCCGAGCGCGGAGGGTGCCAGCAGTGCGCCGAACAGGCCCTGCAATGCTCGAGCAGCGACCAGCATGTAGAAGGAGGTCGCCAACCCGCCGATCGCTGACACGATCGCGAAGCCGCTGAGCCCGATGATGAACGTCCACTTGCGTCCGAACACGTCACCGAGCTTGCCTCCCAGCAGCAGCAGGCTCCCGAACGCGAG
This sequence comes from Solirubrobacteraceae bacterium, assembly GCA_049517155.1. Lineage (GTDB taxonomy): Bacteria > Actinomycetota > Thermoleophilia > Solirubrobacterales > Solirubrobacteraceae > Palsa-513. The sequence goes on along the minus strand of JBEKSK010000101.1, from coordinate 1,708 downwards.
GGCGTACGCGGTGACTATCCACTCCCTGTCACTGGAGGAGAAGCCAAGGGCTCGCTGAGCTGACGGCAAGGCGATATTCACGATCGTCGAGTCCAGCACCACCATCAACTGCGCCGTGCCCAGCAGCGCAAGAACGGCCCAGCGGTTCGACTCGGTGGCGGGTTCTGGTGACATGGATGTCATCTAATCGGCGCTCTCATTCAGTTTGGTGCCGGAAGCGGTCGACGAGCCCGACACACTCGCTGAGCCGGTCAGCGCACCCGGCTGGGCGCGCTCGTGTGAGCGCGCTCAGACGACGACGCGGTCGGAGCGCCAACTTTAGACGGCTGGGGTCGGATTGATAGGGGGACGGACTGATCGCCAGCGAGAAGCTCGCTTTGCTCATCGCAAGAGAGAGCCGGTGATCGCGGGGCTTCGGGCGCCGAGAAAGAAGATGCCAGGAAGGCCCGCGGTATGGAATCCGGCGTTGGGGTTGCGCTCAAGGGTGCTGCGGGTGATCGTCATCGTGCCGGTGCGGTTGTCGCTGACGAAGAGGATCGCCCCGCCGCCCTCGTTGGCATGGTTGTCCAAGAACAAGCTGCCGGCAATCGAGAGCGTCATCTCGTCACCGTCGTTGTAGATAGCGCCGCCGCTGCCGCCGCCGGGGGTGCCCGCCCGGGCGGGGTTGGCGCCCGTGCCGATCGCACGGTTGTCCAAAAAGCGGCTGTTCAGCACCGTCCAGGAGACGCCGATGCTGCTCAGCGCGCCGCCGTTGCTGCAAGCATTGCCTGTGAAGCGGCTGCCGGCGACGTAGACGGGAAGGTTGTCGTATTGCGACAGCGCCCGGACGGCGCCGCCTCCGATGTCCGGTCCATTGGGGTCGCACTGGTTGGAGGAGAACACTGCGTTGATGATGCGTAGGCGACCGCCACGGGCAAAGATCGCGCCGCCGCCGCCGCCATCGAATTCCTCGCCGGTCGAGTTTCCGTCTTCGAAGGACAGGTTCTGGACGACGAGCTCGGGGGAGGATTGATCCTGGCAGTGCGACGTCGTCCACACCTGCGCCGGATCGCAGGTATCCATGTAGAGGATGCGCCGACGGCCGGCGCCACTGAGCGTCACCAGCCCGCCGCCGTCGAGCACGACCTGCAGGCTGGTGTTCCTCACCTTGGCGGTCTCGCTCATCGTGATGGTGACCGGCCTGGGACCGCACGAGAACCGAATGATCCCACCGGCGCGCACGGCGGCGACAACCGCCGCAGAGGTGCAGCTTGCCGCGGTCCCATGCCCGACGACACGGGCCGGATGCGAACTATCCACAGGGCGCGCGCCGATGGGTATCGCCACCGACCGCACCCCGAGTAGTGGCGCCCGCGTAACCGAGCCTGCCGCAGGCACGGCGCCGGCACCGACAACCAGCGCGCACAAGCAGCCCAATAGAGACGGTGGCAGTCTGCGCATATCCCAAGAGTAGGTCGCGAGGATCTCGGGCGCCACGCGACGTCTCGAGTATCGGCTTGCGAGGTGCTGCTTGCGCCGGCACGGAGGGCCAGGGCGGAGCGGGCGTCGGACGACGACCAGGCCGAGACCGCCGACTCAGCTTTCTTCGATTCGTAGTCCTGTTTCTTTGTTGAAGAGGAGGATGGATTCTTCGCGTACGCGGAGGTGGATTTTGTCGCCGTTGCGTGGTGCGCTGCGCGGTTCGACGCGGGCGATGACGTCGTTGACG
>JBEKSK010000100.1:0-8748 GCA_049517155.1 Solirubrobacteraceae bacterium | reverse complement strand
CGCCAGGACGTGACGTAGGTGTACGAATAGGCAGCGACCAGGGTGGTGCTCGGGGCGCCCACAGTGTTCAGCGATCGGTCGGCTGCATCGCACATCCGCAGCAATGTGTAGCAGATCTCCGCGCCTGCGAGCAACGGGCACTCGCAGCTTCCCCTCCAACATTCGTCCACCCCAGGGACCGGCGCCGGTCCCCGGCGCCGGCGCGTCTCCCGCCAGGCTAGAGCAGCTTGGCCAGCACTTCGAGGAAGCGCGCGTTCTCGGCGGGTGTGCCGTAGGTGACGCGCAGCGCCCCCTCCCTGCCCAGCGCGCTGCCGGCCCTGACCAGCACTCCCTCGCGCGCGAGGGAGTCGACGATCGCCGCCTCGTCGCGCTCGTCGCCGAGCGCGAACCAGCAGAAGTTGGCCTGCGAGACCGCCGGCGCGAGCCCCAGTTCGCCCAGCCCCTCCTCCATTTGCACCCGCGCCACGGCGACCCGTTCAACGCGTCGCGCCACCTCGTCCTGGTGCGCGAGCGCCTCGAGCGCGGCCGCCTGGGCGGCCGCGTTGAGGAAGAACGGCTGGCGCACGGCGGTGAGCGCGTCGGGAAGGTCGCGCGAGCCGCACAGCGCGTAGCCGACGCGCAGCCCGCATAGCCCGTAGACCTTCGAGAAGGTTCGCAGCAGCACGAGGTTGGGGTGGCGGGCGAGCAGGTCGATCGAGGCGTCGGGGTCGTCGAGCAGGCTGAACTCGCAGTAGGCCTCGTCGATCATCACGCAGACGCTCGCGGGCACGCCCGCCACGAAGGCCGCGATCGCCTCCAGGCCGATCGCCGTGCTCGTCGGGTTGTTGGGGTTGCAGACGATCACCAGGCGCGTGGCGACGGTTATCTCGCGCGCCATCGCATCGAGGTCGTGGCATTCGTCGTGGTCGAGCGCCACGCGGATCCCGCGCGCGCCCGAAGCTGCCTCGAGCTGCGGATAGACCGAGAACGACGGCCAGGCGTAGACGAGCTCGGCGCCGGGCTCGAGCAGCGCCTCGCCCGTTGCGAGCAGGATGTCGCAGGAGCCGTTGCCGACGGCGATCCGCTCGGCCGGCACCCCGTAGCGCCCCGCCAGGGCGGCGCGCAGCTTGACGGAGGCCGGGTCGGGATAGCGATTGACGCCCTCGAGCGCCGCGCTCGCCGCGGCCACCACCTCGGGCAGCGGTGGGTAGGGCGACTCGTTGCTGGCCAGGCGCACCAGCGGGCCAGTCTGCGCGTAGCCCGCCGCAGCCGGATAGACCGGGATCTGCTTGACCGCCGCTTTGAACTCGATCGCCACGCCCTTATTGTGCGGCATCGAGGTCCGCGCGCAAGCTGCGGGCCTCGCCGAGGTAGACGTGGCGCGCCACATGCCCGTCCGGCGCGTAGTAGTGCGCCAGCACGCGGATCACCCGCGGCAGAGCGCCCGGCACGTCGATCTCGCGCGTGCAGATCAGCGGCACGCGGTCAAAGCCGATGTTCCGCGCCGCCAGCGCCGGGAACTCGGCGTTCAGATCGTCGGTGGCGGTGAAGATGCAGCTGACGAACCGGTCGATCTCGAGCTCGTTGCGCTCGATCAGCACGCGCATCAGCTCCTCGGTGGCGGCGCGGATCGCCTCGGCGCTGTTTTCCGGGACGCTCGTCGCGCCGCGCAGCGCGTACAGCCGCTCACTCACCAGCGCAGCCTACCGTCGCGCGGCGTCGCGCAGCGCGCTCACCTCGGCGTCGGTGAGCAGCCGTGCCGCCCCCAGTTCGAGCCCGCCCAACTCGAGCGGTCCCAGGCGGACGCGCGTCAGCTCGAGCACCGGATGCCCGACCGCCTCGCACATCCGGCGCACCTGGCGCTTGCGGCCTTCGCGCAGCTCGAGCTCGATGACGTTCGCTGACACGCGCCTGACCTGAGCCGGCGCGGTCCGCCCGTCGTCCAGCGTGACACCGTCGCGCAGCGCCGCAATCGCGGCCGGGCTCGGGCGTCCGCCGGCAAGGCGCGCGCGATAGGTCTTCGGCACCTCGTGGCGCGGATGTGCGAGCAGGTTCGCCAGCTCGCCGTCGTTGGTGAGCAGGATCAGCCCGGTGCTGTCGGCGTCGAGGCGCCCGACCGGGTAAAGGCGACGGGGGTCGTTGACCAGCTCGACGACGGTGGGGCGCCCATGGGTGTCGTGCACGGTCGAGACCACCCCGGCCGGCTTGTTCAGCGCGTACACCACGCGCGACTCGATCCCCGCCACGAGGCGCCCGTCGAGCTCGACACGCTCGCCGTCGATCTCGCGCGCCGGATCGAGCTCGCGCACACCCTCGACGCGCACCCGCCCGGCCCGCACGATCTCCGCCGCCGCGCGCCGCGAGGCAAGGCCCGAGTGGGCGAGGAACTTGGCAAGTCGCACGACTGCAACCATAGGTCGGTGGATCGCGATCTGCTGCACGAAACCCTGGGGCGCCACGGCGAGCCTCCCTACCGTGCCCGCCAGGTCTGGGCGTGGCTCGCGCGCGGGGCCGGCTCCTACGCCGAGATGACCGACCTGCCGGCGGGGCTGCGCGAGCGCCTGGAACGCGAGGTGCCGCTGTCGACGCTCGAGCTCGAGCGCGAGGCGCGCGCGAGCGACGGCACCGTGAAGGCGCTGTTGCGGACGGCCCGCGGCAACCCGGTCGAGGCGGTCCTGATGCGCTACCGCGACGGTCGCCGGTCCCTCTGCCTCTCCTCGCAGTCCGGCTGTCCGCTCACCTGCAGCTTCTGCGCGACGGGCCGGATGCGCTTCGCCGGCAACCTCAGCGCCGATGAGATCCTCGACCAGGCGCTGCACTTCCGCCGCAGCGGCGCGGTCGATCACGCCGTCTTCATGGGCATGGGCGAGCCGATGATGAACCTCGACGCTGTGCTCGAGGCGTGCACGATGCTCCCGGCCCTCGGCATCACCAACCGCCGCACGGCGATCTCGACGGTCGGCTGGATCCCGGGCATCGAGCGCCTCAGCGCCTCGGGCCTGCCGATCCGCCTCGCCCTCTCGCTGCACGCACCCGAGGATGAGCTGCGCAGCGCGCTGATGGCGGTCAACGACCGCTACCCGCTGGCCGAGGTGCTGGACGCCTGCCGCGCCGACCACGCGATCCGCCGGCGCACGGTGTTCGTCGAGTACGTGATGCTCGCCGGCGTCAACGACCACCATGAGCAGGCGCTGGCGCTGGCGCGGCTGCTCTCGCCGCGCGAGGCCTTCAAGGTCAACCTGATCCCCTACAACCCGACCGATTCGCAGCTGCGCGGCTCCGGGCGCGATGCGATCGCCGCCTTTCGCACGACGCTGCAATCGCGGGGCGTGCCGGTCACGGTGCGCCTCACCCGCGGGCGCGAGATCGCAGCCGCCTGCGGCCAGCTCGCCGCCACGGCCGCATAGACCCGGCCCCTACTCGGGCGTGACCCCGGCGCGGGCCTCGCCGGCGGCCAGCAGGCGGTCGCGCAGCGCGCTGCGCTCCCCCGGCGTCGGATCCCACTGCGCGACGTCGGGCAGCTCATCGGCGCCCTGCAGCCCGAACACCTTCAGGAACAGGGTGCTCGTGCGGTAGGTGACGGCGCCGAAGTCGGAGCGCCCGCTCTCCTCGATCAGACCGCGGTCCAGCAGCGAGGCGACCGGCGAGTCGGCGTTGACGCCGCGGATCCGCGCGATCTCGGGCCGCGAAACCGGCGCGAGGTAGGCGACGATCGCGAGCGTCTCAAGCTGCGCGGGGGTCAGCGCGGCGAGCCGCGGCTTGCTCAGCAGCGCTCGCGCCGCGGGCTCGGCGAGCGGGTCGCTGGCGAGCGTGTAGCCGCCCGCGAGCGCCCGCAGCAGCAGCCCGCGCAGCCCGGGCGCCCACGCGGCCTCGAGCTCCTCGAGTGCGCACGCCACCTCCGAGACGCTACACCCCGTCACCTCGGCCAGCTCCTGCACGCCGACGGGGTCGTTGGCGAGAAACAGCAGAGCCTCGATGATCCGCGCGAGCTCGCTCACCGCGCGCGGCCTTCGCCCGCCGCCCCGGCGACGCGGCGCACTGTGATCTCCCCGAACGGCTCGAACTGCTCCCAGCTCGCCTCGCCGCGCTTGTGGAGCTCGAGCAGCGCCCACAGCGTGACCGCCACGGTCATGCGGTCGGCGTCACGTACGGCGTCGTCGAAGTTCAGCGCGACCGCCGAGCGCAGCAGCCCGCGCAGATGCGCGACGCGCTCGGCAACCGACACGCGCATCACACTGATGTGGCTGAAGTCGAGCTTGGCCGGCAGCGCGAGCAGCCCGCCGAGCGCGCGGGCGAGGATCACCGGATCCCAGCGGACGTCGTCGAGGTCCTCGAGCGTGCGCCGGCGCAGGTGTGCCGGCAGCGGCGCCTCGCGGTAGCGCACCGCGGGCTGGCCGGCGAGCAGCTCACCCAGGTGCGCCGCGGCCGCGCGGTAGCGGCGGGCGTCGAGCATCCGCTCGAGCAGCTCCTCCGCGGCTTCGCCGGGCTCCAGTTCGAGCAGCTCCTCGAGCTCCTCGCCGGGCAGCAGCAGCCGCGACTTCAGCTCCAGCAGCGCCGCTACGAGCACGATGAACTCGGTTGTGACCTCTAGATCAAGCTCGCCGCGCGCGTCGAGATGGTCGAGGTAGGCGACGACGATCTCGGCGAGCGAGAGCTCCCGCAGGTCGACCTCCTCGCGCAGCACGAGCGTCAGCAGCAGGTCGAACGGACCGCTGAAGACGTCGAGGTCCAGCTCGAGCTCCGCGAGATACACGCTGCGAAAGCTACAGCGGCCCCCCGACGGCGCGCGCGTTCAGCGTGGCGGCCCGACGCCCATCGCGTCGCGCACATCGGCGAGCGTCACCGCAGCGATCGCACGCGCACGCGCGGCGCCTTGCGCAAGCGTCGCCTCGAGGCCCGCGACGTCGGGACGCAGCTGCGCGTAGCGCTCGCGCGTGGGAGCCAGATAGGCCGTCACCTCGGCGGTCAGGGCGGCTTTCAGATCACCGTAGCGCAGCGCGGCGAACTCGCGCTCGATCGCTTCGGGTCCGACGCCGCGCACGACTGCGAGGATGTCGATCAGGTTCGTGATCCCCGGCTTGTCGGGCGCGCGGTGGATGCCCTCCCCGGAGTCGGTCACGGCGCGCTTGAGCTTGCGCTCGATCAGCGCCGGCTCATCGAGCACGTACAGCGTGCCCTCCTCGCTGCCGCCCGTCGTCGACATCTTCGACTCGGGGTTCTGGAGGTCCATGATCCGCGCGCCGACCGAGGGGATGCGTGCCTCGGGCACAACCAGATGCTCGCCGAAGTAGGAGTTGAAGCGCAGCGCCACGTCGCGCATCAGCTCGACGTGCTGGCGCTGGTCGTCGCCGACCGGCACCTCGTTGGTGCGGTAGGCGAGCACGTCGGCCGCCATCAGCACCGGGTACATGAACAGCCCGGCCGTGACCAGCTTGCGCTGGGCGGCGGATTTCTCCTTGAACTGGGTCATCCGCTGCAGATCGCCGTAAGCGGTCACGGCAGTCAGCAGCCACGCGAGCTCGGTGTGCTCGACGACGTCGCTCTGGCGGAAGAGGATGCAGCGCTTGGGGTCAAGGCCCGCCGCGAGCAGGATCGCCGCCGTGTCATAGGTGCGCTCGCGCAGGTCCGCCGGGTCGAAGTCGACCGTGGTCGCGTGCAGATCGACGATGCAGTACACGGCGTCGCCGCGGTCCTGACCGGCGACGTACTGCGTGATCGCGCCGATGTAGTTGCCCAGGTGCTTGCGGCCGGTCGGCTGGATGCCCGAGAAGATGCGCACGCGCCCAGCGTACCCGCAGCGCCCGCCGAGGCGAGCTGCCGGCGTTTGACGCGGCCGCGGCCGCGCTCCAGACTGCGCCAATGGCCGAGCGCCACATCGTCGCCGGCAGCGCCGGGTTCGAGGACACCGGCCTGAACCCCTACCAATGGCGGCTGGGACCGGTCGTGCGCTACGCGCTCGCACTCGCCGGGGGGCGCCGGCCGAAGCTGTGCTGGATCGGCACCGCCCAGGGGGACAGCCTGCTCGGGTTGCGCGGGTTCTATGGCGCGACCGCGGCCGAGCCGATCGATGCCAGCCATCTGCAGCTGTTCTCGATGCCCAACGTCGACCCGGAGACTCACCTGCTCGGCCAGGACGTGATCTGGGTGCAGGGTGGATCGGTCGTCAACCTGCTCGCGGTCTGGCGCGCCCATGGCCTCGACACGATCCTGCGCACCGCGTGGGAGCGCGGGGTCGTGCTGGCCGGAGTCAGCGCCGGGTCGATCTGCTGGCACCTGGGCGGCAACACGGACTCCTTCGGGCCGGCGCTGGCGGCGGTGACCGACGGCCTCGGCCTGCTGCCCTACTCGACCTGCGTGCACTACGACACCGAGCCCGCGCGCCGCCCGAGCTTCCACTCGCTGATCGCCGCGGGAACGCTGCCCGCCGGCTATGCCACCGACGACGGCGTGGCGATCCACTACCGCGGGAGCGAGGTCGCGGAGGTGATCAGCCAGCTGCCCGGCAAATCCGCCTACAGGGTTTCTATGTCCGCCTCCGGCGGAGTGCTCGAGGAGCCGCTGCGCCCGCGGCTGCTCGCGTAACTGCGCGAGCGCGAAGTCGAGGAACACCGAGGTGGCCACGCCCGCATCCGGGCGTGCGAGCCTGCCGGGATCGGCCCTAAAGCGCCTGGCGCAGGACCGGGCGCTTGGCCGCGCCCGCCTCGTCGAGCCGTCGCACGGGCGTGGAGTAGGGCGCGCCGAGCGCGAGCTTGGGGTCCTCGCGGGCCTCGCGCAGGATCTCCGCGAGGGCCTCCGCGAACTCGTCGAGGGTCTGCTTGGTCTCGGTCTCGGTCGGCTCGACCAGCAGCGCCTCCTCGACCAGCAGCGGGAAGTAGACGGTCGGCGGGTGGTAGCCGTAGTCGAGCAGCCGCTTGGCGAGGTCGAGCGTGCGGATGCCCAGCTGCTGCTTCATCGGTGCGCCGCTGAGCACGAACTCGTGCATGCACAGGCGCTCGTAGGCCGGCGGCAGCAGGTCGCAGACGCCAAGCTCGCGCAGCCGGGCGAGCAGGTAGTTGGCGTTCAGCACCGCGGTCTCGGAGACGTCGCGCAGGCCGGCGGCGCCGAGCGAGCAGATGTAGGCGTAGGCGCGCACGAAGCAGCCGTAGTTGCCCTGGAAGCCGCGCAGGCGGCCGATCGAGCGCGGGCGCTCGTAGTCGAGGTCGAACTCGACCGTCGAGCCGTTGCCCTCGGCGCCGCCGTGGCGGACGATCACCGGCCGCGGCAGGTAGGGCTCGAGCGCTTCGCAGACGGCGATCGGGCCCGAGCCCGGGCCGCCGCCGCCGTGCGGCTGCGTGAAGGACTTGTGCAGGTTGAAGTGGACGATGTCGAAGCCCATGTCGCCGGGCCGCGAGATCCCCATCACGGCGTTGAGGTTCGCGCCGTCGTAGTAGACGAGCGCGCCGACGCCGTGGACGATCCTCGCGATCTCCTCGATGTTGGGATCAAACAGGCCGAGCGTGTTGGGATTGGTCAGCATCAGGCAGGCGACGTCGCCGTCGGCCTTGGCGCGCAGGTCGTCGATGTCGACGCCGCCGCGGGCGTCGGTGCCGACCTTGACCACCTCGTACCCGGCCATCGTCACGGTCGCGGGGTTGGTGCCGTGGGCGGTGTCAGGCGTCAGCACGACCCTGCGATGGCTCTGGCCGGCCTGCGCGTGGTAGGCGCGGGTCAGCAGCACCCCGGCCAGCTCGCCGTGGGAGCCCGCGGAGGGCTGCAGCGAAACGTGGGGCAGGCCGGCGATCTCCGACAGCGCTCGCTCCAGTCCCCACATCAGCGTCAGCGCGCCCTGCGCCCGCGCCGGCTCGGTCAGCGGGTGCAGGCGGGCGTGGCCGGGCAGCGCCGCGACGCGCTCATGCAGGCGCGGGTTGTGCTTCATCGTGCACGAGCCAAGCGGATAGAAGCCGGAGTCCAGGTCGAAGTTGCGGCGCGACAGGCGCACGTAGTGGCGCACGAGCTCGGGCTCGGAGATCTCCGGCAGCCGCGCCGGCTCACGCCGGCGAAGGCGCGCCGGGATCAGCTCCTCGAGCGGGCGCAGCGGGACATCAAGCGCCGGCGCCACGAACGCTCGCCGGCCCGGTGCGCCCTTCTCGAAGATCGTCGTGGCGCGCTCGCGCTGCATCGCCGTCTCGGCCGAGAGGCTCATGCGGGCGCACCAGGGTTGGGGGCGGCGGCGCGCTCGGCCGCGAGCGCGCGGCCGAGCACCTCGACGAGGCGGTCGATGTCCTCGCGCGAGCGCTGCTCGGTGACCGCGACGAGCAGCCCGTCGGCGTATTCGGGGTAGTCGCGCCCGAGCGCGTAGCCGGGCGTGACGCGCTCGGCGGCGCAGCGCGCGATCACCCGGCGCACGCTCTCGACGCCGGGCAGGTCGAGCGAGAGCGCGAACTCGCGCACGACCGGCTGCTCGTGCAGCGCGCTGACGCCGTCGATGCCCGCCAGCACCTCGCGCGCATAGGCGGTGCGGCGCACCAGCAGCTCGGCCAGCTCGACCAGGCCGCGGCGGCCCAGCCAGGATAGGTAGACGACGCCGGCGAGCGCGTTGAGCGCCTGCGCGGTGCAGATGTTCGAGGTCGCCTTCTCGCGGCGGATGTGCTGCTCGCGCGTCTGCAGTGTCAGCACGAAGCCGCGGCGGCCGTCGACGTCGGTGGTCTCGCCGGCGATTCGCCCGGGCATCCGCCGCAGGTGCTCCTCGCGGGTGGCGAAGAAGCCGAACGACGGGCCGCCGAAGTCGAG
>JBEKSK010000099.1:0-8756 GCA_049517155.1 Solirubrobacteraceae bacterium | reverse complement strand
CTGACGCCCATGAAGACGAGCTGTGCCTCGTCGACGATAGCGTCCCGTGGCACCTCGACCGTCACTTCGTGAGCGGCCTGGCGGATCTCGGCGAAGCCCGCCGCGTCCAGGATGGCCGTGGTTCGCTCGACGTCGGAGAGCGTGAACGGGCCGGTCGGGCTCTTTCCCGGCGCCGGCGCCGGCGGCGGCGGCACGAACGCCGCGATGACCGGGGCGACGAACCACGGATTGCGCTCCATTGACTGCCAGCACGCGAACGCGATGCGACCGCCGGGCCGAAGATGGGCGCGAATGTTTGCGAACGCCGCGACCGGCTCGTCGAAGAACATCACGCCGAACTGGCTCGCCACCACGTCGAACGGTCCGCCCGAAACCTTGTCGGATTGCATGTCGACCAGGCGGATCGTGACGTTCCCGGCACCGGCTTCTTCGGCCCGACGCCTGGCCAGCGCGCTGATCGACTCTGAGAGGTCGGCGCCGACGACGGCTCCGTGCACACCCACGGCCGCTGCTGCCGCGATCGACAACCCGCCGCCACCACAGCCCACGTCGAGCACGCGTTCACCGGGCTGGGGTGCCGCCGCGTCGAGCACGAAGGCGGTCACCGCGTCGGTCAGCGCCTCTCGCTTGGGCCAGGCGGCCGACCACCGCTCATCGTTCCATCGCCGGCGCTCAAGCTCGTTGGTCTCCGCCACGACAATCTCCCCTACTCGACACCGGCGCCAGCGTGGAACGCGAGACGCACGCTACACCTCACGCCCTCGCGGGCAGCGCGACGTCCGAGCGCTGATTGCGAGCGGGCGTGGCGCCGAAGCCGCCGGCGGGCGCGTGCTGCGCTGCCCGCGGCTCAGCCGTCCTCCCCCGCTGACCAGCGGGCGATGAAGGCGTCGGCCTCGCGCCCCGCGAGGTCGGTGCGCAGCCGGCGGGCGAGGCGTGAGGCTTCGCGCGGACTGCAGTCCCAGAAAAGGATCACCTCGCCGGAGGAGACGTCGACGATCTCGACGTGGTCGAGGCGGTCGGGCGAGGCGAGCAGCGCCGGCGTGGCGCTGCCGCGCCGCACCATCAGCCGGTATGCGAGTCCCGCTCTCATACTGCCGCGAGCAGTGCGCCCGCCTGCTCGAGCGCGCTCTCCCCGACCAGCACGCGGTCGCCGACGCGCACTGCCGGCACGTCGCTGACGCCGAGTGCGAGCGCCTGCGCGCTCGCGCGCTCGAGCTCGCTCGCCACACCGCGTGTCTGCGTCGCCCGCAGCAGGGCTGTCGGGTGGATCTCGCAGGCGGCGGCGGCGATCAGCACGTTGTCCTGCTCGCTCAGCGCGTTGCCGCCGGCGTAGGCCTGGCGAAAGGCGGCGAGCGCGAACGCCACCGTCTTGCCCAGCCGCTTGGCGTAGGTGGCGGCGAGCATCGCGAAGCGGCTGTCGAAGGGGAACGGCGCCGGCCAGCGCAACGGCAGCAGCTGCAGTTCAGCCGCTCGCCGCTCGATGTTCTCGCGCATGATCTCCGCCTCGCGCTCGCAGCGGTAGGCCTCGAAGGTCTCCGCGTGCGGCAGCGCCGAGGCGAGGATCGGCTGCCATTCGCACGGCGCCGGCAGCACGCTCAGCGCACGCTCGGCGGCGAGGTAGGACTCGGGGCTGCGCAGATCGAAGTAGAACGCCGCCCGCGCAGTCATGAGCGCCTACCCGTGGATCAGCCAGCCGTCGGCGTCGCGAGCGGCTTCGAGTACGGCTTCTGACAGCGTCGGGTGGCCGTGGACGATCCGCGCGACCTCGGCGTAGCCGCCCTCCAGCGCGCGCGCGTTGACGAGCTCCTGGATCAACTCGGTGGCCCGCGTGCCGACGATGTGCGCTCCGAGCAGCTCGCCGTAGCGTGACTCGCCGATGATCTTGACGATTCCGCTGCGATCGCCATAGATCGTCCCGGCGCCAACGGCGCCATAGGGAACCTTGCCGACGACGACCTCGTGGCCGGCCTCTCGCGCCTGCGCCTCGGTCAGGCCGAAGCTCGCGACGTTGGGAGCGCAGAAGGTGGCGCGGGGGATGTCGATGTGGACGAGCGGGTGCGTTGCGAGACCGGCGGCGGCCTCGACCGCGATGATCCCCTCGTCAGACGCCTTGTGCGCGAGCGCGGGACCCGAGACCAGGTCGCCGATCGCGTAGACGCCCTCGCGTGAGGTGCGCTGGGCGCCGTCGACGGCGATCAGGCCGCGCTCGCCGAGCGCGATCCCGGCCGCCTCGAGTCCCAGCCCCGCGACATCCGGTCCCCGGCCGACGGCGAGCACGAGCCAGTCCACCTCGATCTGCTCGCCCGCGGCGGTGAAGCTCACCGAGCTCGCGTTGCTCTTGACATTTTCGATCGCCGTGCCGGTGTGGACCGCGACCCCCTGGCGCGAGAGGCCGCGGGCGACGATCTTCGAGATGTCCTCATCCTCGGTCGGTAGCACGCGATCGAGAACCTCGAACAGATATGTCTTTGAACCAAGGCGCGCGTAGGCCGAGGCGATCTCGCTGCCGGAGGGCCCGGCGCCGAGCACGGCGAGGCTGCCCGGCAGCTGCGTGAACGCCCACGCCTCCTCGGTCCCGACGACGCGTTCGCCGAACTCGATGCCCGGGACCGCCCGCGGCACCGACCCGGTTGCGAGCACGATCGCCTTGGCGCTCAGCTCGTCATCGCCGACGCTCACCGTCCCCGCCGCCGTCAGGCTCGCCTCACCGGTGATCAGCTCGATCTTGTTCTTCTTGAACAGGCCCGACACCCCGCCGGTGAGGGTGGAGACGACCTTCTCGCGCCGCGCCATCACCGCGCCGAAGTCGACACTCGGCTCGGCGACCACGATCCCGAAGTCGCCCGCCTCGCGAACCTCGCTGAGGATGTCGGCGGCGCGCAGCACAGCCTTCGCCGGGATGCAGGCGACGTTCAGGCAGCGACCGCCAACCGCTCCTCGTTCGACCACGGCGGTCGACATTCCGAGCTGGGCTGCCCTGATCGCCGCCACATAGCCCCCTGGGCCGGCGCCGATCACGACGCAGTCAAAGGTGCGTGCGGCCATCGGGTAAGGAATCTATACGACGGGGCGATCCGGGATGCTTGGCGGATGGATCCCAAGGACGGCCTCCGCGTCGGCCACGGCGTGACGATCCCGCTCGCGGAGGTCGAGCTGCGCACGAGCCGCTCATCCGGCCCCGGCGGCCAGCACGCAAACGTGACCGACTCGCGCGTCGAGGCGAGCTTTGACGTCGCCGCATCCCAGGCGCTCAGCGAGGCCCAGCGAGAGCGCGTGCTCGCGGCGCTCGGCCCGCGCGTAACCGCCGTCGCGCAGGATGCTCGCAGCCAGCTGCGCAACCGCGAGCTGGCGCTCGAGCGGCTGCGCGAGAAGCTCGAGCAGGCGCTGCGCGTTCGCCGCCCGCGGCGTGCGACCAGGCCGACCGCCGCGGCGCGCGAGCGGCGCCTGTCGGCCAAGCGCGTCGACTCGCAGCGCAAGCAGACGCGCCGGCCGCCTCAGGACGAGGACTGACGCGGAGCCGAAAGCCGTCCCATCACGCGCACGAGCTTCCAGAACAGCCAGCCGCCGCCGCCGATCACACCGAGGCACAGCAGGACTCCCTCGACGTTCGAGGCCTCGACCAGAAACAGCGTGAAGAACGTCACCGTCACCGCCAGCAGCGCCTCGAACGCCAGCACGGCCAGGTAGCGCCGCGCGAACATCCCACCGGCCAGCAGGGCCATCACGGCGGTGAACGCGAGCACGCCGGCGCTGGGGTGGCGGCTCGCGATCTTCGCGCCCGCGGCGTAGGCGATCGCGTTGCCCCCCCCGAGCAGTGCGGCCACGGCGATCGCGACGAGCAGTGCCGCCGGGCGCTCTCCCGGCGCAAGCGGAGCGAGCGCCTCGCGCGCCGCCTGGTTGCGGCGCTCCGAGCGGCTTGGCTGCGCCTGCTCCGCAGCGCCGGGATCGCCGCGCTCCGGGCCGGGCAGATCGCCGCGCTCCGGGCCGCCGGGCTGCGCCTGCGCCGCGCGGGGCAGATCGCCGCGCTCCGGGTCGCTGGGCTGCGCCCGCGTCGGGTCGGGCAGATCGCCGCGCTCCGAACGGCTGGGCTGCGCCTGCGCAACGTCGGGCGCTTCGCGGCGCTCGGTGCCCCCGGCGCCGCCGACTGCCCCGGGCGGGCGCGGTTTGCGCCGCCGCGGCCCGTCAACACTGCTCTCCATGCGCGCAAGTGTGCCAGCATGGACCGCGATGGCCGGCCCTGGTGTGAGCGTCGATCGACTAGCCGACGCGTGGGAGGCCGCCTGGTCGGGCGGCGACTCCGGCGCATTCATGGCCCTGTGCGCGCCGGACCTCCACTACGAGGACCCGCTCACCCGCAACCCGTTGCACGGCGTTCCTGCGCTGGCGGCACACGCCGAGCGTCTATGGCGGGCGTTTCCCAACGTGACCGTGGCGAGCGCCGGCGAGCGCCTCACCGACGGGCGCTTCGTCGCGCTCCCGATCCGCGCCGTGGGGCACAACACCGGCGCCCTCGACGGCCTGCCGGCCAGCCACCGCGAGATCGAGCTGCACGCCGTCTTCTGGTGCGAGCTGGACGTTGGCCGCACGCGACTGTGGCGCGTGCGGGCCGTGTATGACGCCTACGGCGCCGCGGTCTCGCTCGGCCTGATCCCGCGACCGGGCACGCTGCGAAACCGCGCCGTGCTCGCGTTGCAGGGCTACGGGATCCGGTTTTAGGAGCCACTTCGCTGGCGGACGCCCCTACCCGGGCGGGAACTTCAGCCGCAGCGCCGGCGTGATCCGCCGGATGTGATCCTCGTCGACGCCGACCGCCGCGGCGTAGCGGGGCCACTCGGACACGACGGCGGCGATCTCCTCGACGATCCGCGCGGCCTGCCCCCGCTTGAGCGTCGCGACACGGCCGACCTGGCGGAAGTCCTCGAGCGTGAAGCCGTCGCGCTTGCCGGCCAGCGACATCTGGTGGCGGGCGGTCCAGACGCCGTCGGGGTTGTAGGCGTAGGCGACGTCGAACGCCGGCGAGAGCTCCCAGCGCCCGGCGCGGTTCATCAGGAAGGCGATGTTCTTGACGTGGTCATCCTGGTTGCGGGCGATCACGTTGAACGCCATGCGGCGGAACTGCTGCTCAGCCGCGCCGGCGTCGAGTCCCAGCTCGCGGATCACGGCGAAGGCCTGTTCATAGGAGTGCGCCCCGGGCTGCGCGAAGTCGAAGTGAGCGAGCGCGGCGAGCGATTGCATGTGGCGCTTGCGCCCGTCGGCCTCGCGGTCGAATCGCCGCGTCATGAAGTGGCGTCGCCCGCCCTCCTCGAGCAGCCGTGACTCGGTCATCGCGATGCCGGCGTCGGTCGCCATGTGCGCGTAGGCCAGCTCGATCGCGCCGTAGCCCTCCGGGTCCGCGAGCCGCTCGCGGTCCTTGTTGCCCGACACGCCGTCGAGCTTGAGCAGCCAGTACTCAAAGCCGGCGCCGGCGTCGAGCTGCCCGGAGCGAACGGCGCCGCTCTGAGGGTTCCAGGCGATCACCGCCTTGGCGCGGGCCCCGCCGGCGGAGGTGCCGACGCTGAGGATGTCGCGCATCGCCGCCTCACGGTGACCGGCGGCGAGTGAGGCGACGAGGCTCGCGCGGTTCGTGAGCACCTCGGAGGCCAGCTCGACCAGGGCGTCGACGCGGATGTCGTGGCTGGTGGACGCGCGCGGCCCCCGCGCGGGCAGGAACTCGAGCGCGCCCATGCCGCGCAGGCCGACGTAACAGAGCCGCTCCACCGAGTCGAAGCTTTCGGGGCGCCGGCCCTGCCCGGCCAGCCAGGCGTCGATCAGCGCGCGGCCGTAGCGGTCGGGGAGCGAGTCGGCGAGCAGCCCGGGCAGGCCGTGGAAGCTGTCCGGGTTGAGCGCCGGGAAAACGTATGGGTCGGCACGCAGCGGCATTCGCAGTGGCGAGACCTCGATCGCGCTCGCGAGGAACGCCGGTTCGTACTGGAACGCGGCGGCGCTGGGCGCATCCATCGATACGGCGCCGATCGTCGTGCCCCACAGCCTCACCTGCGCGAGTGTGCTCACGACTCGTCGCCCCACCTCCAGGGCCGGTTGCGATCGGCCGGGGCCTCGGCGCCCCCGCGCGAGCCCGCCGCCCGCCGTCGCGTGTGGCCGCGCAGCCGCAGTTCCGCCACGGGGCTGGGCGTCGGCTGCGGGATCAGCCGCTCGAGCGCGTCGAGCAGGTCGAGTTCGCGCAGCAACCGAACCAGATTCGCCGTGGTCACTGATCCGCCGCGCTCGACATTCTGAATGACGCTGCGGGCGACGCCCGCGCTCGCGGCGAGCTGCAGCTGCGTCATGTTGCGACCCAGGCGCAGCGCCGCAAGCCGTTCGCCGAGCTCGCGCAGCACAGCTTCGTCGGTCAGCTGAGACTCAATTTTCATAAAGCATTTTATTAAGGGCGCTACGCGCCCTGAGCGCTACAACGCATTGTATATCATGCTGTAACGATGTGGATATGCACGTGTATAAAGACTGTCAAACCATGCATTGTGCCGGAAAATCGCACAAAGGCATTGTAATCCATGCATAAGTCACGTGCGAATTATCGCGGCGCCTCGCGTCCCTGCGCGGCCGGGGCCCGCGGCGGAGCGGAAGTAATCTCTCCGGTTCGCCCATGCCCCGGCACTTCCTCACAGGTACAGAGCCCGACGGCGCGCAGCTGCGTGCGCTGATCGAGCGGGGGCTCGAGTTGAAGGCGGCGCCTCGCAGCTCGCGGGCGCTGCACGAGCGCTGCGTCGGGCTCCTCTTCGAAAAGCCGTCGACTCGCACGCGCGTCTCCTTCGAGGTCGGTGTCGTGGAACTGGGTGGCCACCCGTTGATCCTGCGTCCCGACGAACTGCAGCTCTCGCGCGGTGAGCCGCTGCGCGACACGGCGCTCGTGCTTTCGCGCCACCTCGACGCGGTGGGTGTGCGGACCGGTCCCCAGGCGGTGCTCGAGGAGATCGCGCAGGCCGGCTCGATCCCCGTCTTCAACATGCTCACCGCAAGTCACCATCCGTGCCAGGTGCTCGCCGACCTGCTCACGCTGCGCGAGACCTTTGGAACACTCGAGGGGCTGCGGGTCGCCTATGTCGGCGACGGCAACAACGTCGCTCGCTCACTTGCGCTGATCGGCTCACGCGCCGGGCTCGAGGTTGTGGTGGCGTCGCCCGAGGGCTACGAGCTCGAGCCGGGTACCGGCGCGACGCTCCTGCGCGATCCCGCCGAGGCGGTGCGCGGCGCCCACGCGGTCTACACCGACGTGTGGGTCTCGATGGGCGACGAGCAGACCGCCGCCGCGCGCCGCGCCGCCTTCGCGGCCTACCGCGTCGACGACGCGCTGCTCGACCTCGCGCGCCCCGACGCGATCGCGCTGCACGACCTTCCCGCCCATGCCGGCGAGGAGATCACCGCCGAGGTGCTCTACGGCCGCCGCCAGCGGATCTGGGACCAGGCGGAGAACCGCCGCCACGCGCAGAAGGCACTGCTCGAATGGCTGCTCGCGTGAGCCAGCCGCCGCTTGCCACCCGCCCGAGCGTCGGCGAGGAGCTGACGCTGCGGGTCGAGTCGTTGGCCTTCGGCGGCGCCGGTGTTGCGCGCGCGCCAGGTGGCTACGTCGTGTTCGTCGAGGGCGGCTTCCCGGGCGACCTGGTGCGCGCGCGTGTGCACCAGCGCAAGCGCTCCTACGCGCAGGCCCGCGTCACCGCGCTGCTGGAGCCGGGCCTTGACCAGGTGGCGCCGCTCGCCGACCACCCGGGTGCCCCGTGGCAGGTGCTGCGCTACGACCGCCAGCTCGAGATCAAGCAGGAGCAGGTCGACGACGCGCTGCGGCGGATCGGCAAGCTCGACGGCTTCGCGCTCGAGCCGATCGTCGCCGCGCAGGAGCAGTGGCGCTACCGCAACAAGCTCGAATACTCCTTCGGGACCGCGCCGGACGGCACGCTCGAGTGCGGCTTCCACGCGCCGGGCTCGTGGGAGCGCATCCAGCCGATCGAGGACTGCCTGCTGGCCTCGCAGGCCGGCAACCAAGCGCGGCGGGAGGTGCTCGCGTTCTGCCGCGAGCAGGGTCTTACGGCCTTCGACCGCCGAACGCACGAGGGCTTTCTGCGCAACCTCGTCGTGCGCGAGGGCCGCCGCAGCGCCCAGCTGCTCGTCCGCCTGGTGAGCAGCCGCGGCGAGCTGGACGTCGACGCCCTGGCCGCCGCCGTCAACTGCCACGGCCTGCTGTGGACCCACACCGACGCGCGCGCCGAGACGACCGCCGGCGGGCGCACCGAGTTGCTCGCCGGGGCGGCGGCGATCGAGGAGCGAATCGGCGATCTCGACCTGCGGATCTCGCCCGAGGCCTTCTTCCAGACCAACACCGAGATGGCCGAGGTTCTGTACGCCCTGATCGTCGACGCCGCGCAGCTCCGCGGCTGGGAACGGGTGTATGACCTCTACAGCGGCATCGGATCGATCGCGCTCACGCTGGCGCCGCGGGCCGGAACCGTTCACGGCCTGGAGCTGATCGAGGAAGCGGTCGCCGATGCGATCGAGAACGCGCGTCGCAACGAGATCACAAACGCGTCGTTCTACGCCGGCGACGTCCGCCTGGCGCTGGGCGAGCTGGTCAACCGCGCCGGACGCCCGGACGTGCTGGTGGTCGATCCGCCACGCGCCGGGCTCTCGCAGAAGATCGTCAGGCGCGTGATCGAGGCCGCGCCGAAGCGGATCGTCTACGTCTCCTGCAACCCGACGACGCTCGC
>JBEKSK010000098.1:0-8909 GCA_049517155.1 Solirubrobacteraceae bacterium | reverse complement strand
GTGCTCGTGATCGACAACTACGACTCATTCACCTACAACCTCGTCCAATACCTCGGTGAGCTGGGCGCCGAGCTGGAGGTCGTGCGCAACGACCAGGCGAGCGTCGATGAGCTGCTGAGCAGCGCGCCGGACCGCGTCGTCGTCTCGCCCGGCCCTTGCACGCCCGACCTGGCGGGTATCACGCTTGAGGTGGTGAGGCGGTTTCCGCTGGAGGGGATCCCGACGCTCGGCGTCTGCCTCGGCCACCAGGCCCTTGCTCAGGCCTTCGGTGGCGAGGTGATCCGCCACGTGCCGGTGCACGGCAAGACCGGGGTGATCGAGCACGACGGGCGAACCGTCTACCGCGGGCTGGCGAGCCCGCTGACGGTCGGGCGCTACCACTCGCTGATCGTGTCCGAGCAGGACCTGCCGGCGTGCCTCGAGGTGAGCGCACGCGGGGAGGGTGTGGTGATGGGGATCCGTCATCGCGAACTGCCCGCCGAGGGCGTCCAGTTTCACCCCGAGTCGGTGCTGACCGAGCAGGGCATGGCGCTGCTGGCCAACTTCTTGGACGGCGGGCGCGCGTGAGCGAGCAGCCAAACGTCGTGGTGACCGCGGCGCTGGAGGCTGTCTCCAGCGGCCAGGACCTGAGCGCCGAGCAGACGGCGGAGGTGCTGCGCGAGATCATGGCCGGCGAAGTGGCGCAAACGCAGATCGCGGGATTCCTGATGGCTCTGCGGACCAAGGGTGAGACCGTCGATGAGTTGACCGGGCTGGCCAGCGCGATGCGCGCCTTGGCGCTTCGCGTGCACGCGCGCGCCGAGAATCTGCTCGACACCGCCGGCACCGGCGGCGGCCGGCGCAGCTTCAACGTCTCGACCACCGCGGCGCTGATCGCCGCCGGCGCCGGCTGCTTCGTCGCCAAGCACGGCAACCGCTCGGCGACCAGCCTGTCGGGGTCGGCCGATCTGCTCGAGGCGCTCGGCGCCCGGATCGACCTCGAGCCCGACGATGTCGCCCGCTGCATCGACGAGGCCGGCTTCGGGTTCATGTTCGCCCCCGCCCACCACCGCGCGACGCGCACCGTGGTTGGTGTCCGCCGGGAGCTGGCGGTGCGGACGATCTTCAACTTCCTCGGTCCGCTCACGAATCCCGCTGGTGCCAGCCGCCAGCTGATCGGCGTCTCGGACGCCCGTTATCTCGAGCGGATGGCCGGCGCCCTCGCGCAGCTCGGCGTGGACCGCGCCCTGGTCGCCGCGGCGGAGGACGGCCTCGACGAGATCTCGGCCGCCGCTCCGACGCGGATCGTCGAGGTCAACGGCACAGAGATCGTCACCTACATCGTCTCGCCAGAGGAGCTGGGTGTTCGCGGCGGCCAGGGCGTCCTGCCCCCGGGCGGCACGCCCCAGGAGAACGCCCTGCTCGCCCGTGCGGTGCTCGACGGCGAACCCGGCGGGGCCCGGGAGCTCGCGCTTGTCAACGCCGGCGCCGCGATCTATGCGGCCGGTGCCGCCGAGTCGATCGCCGACGGCGTCGAGATTGCGCGCGTGGCGGTGGATGACGGGCGCGCCAAGCTGGCACTCGAGCGCTTCATCGCGGCGACATTGCAGGCTTCTTGAGCGTCCTCGAAGAGATCCTCGAGAGCACCCGCGCCGACGTGCGCCGCCGGCGGCGAGCGGTTCCGCGCGCCAGCCTTCAGCCGGCCGGCGCCTTGGCGGCGCACGCGTTCCGCGACGCGCTCGCCGCGCCCGGTGTCTCGATCATCGCCGAGCACAAGCGCCGCTCGCCCTCGGCGGGGGAGATTCGCCCCGGTTCCCAGGTCGCCGAGGTCGTGCGCGCATACGAGCTCGGCGGCGCGGCCGCGATCTCGGTGCTGACCGAGGAGCGCTATTTCGGCGGCTCGCTCGACGACCTTGCGCAGGCGCGTGCCGCGTGCCGGCTGCCGCTGCTGCGCAAGGACTTCATCGTCGATTCCTACCAGCTGGCCGAAGCGTGCAGCGCCGGTGCCTCGGCGGTGCTGCTGATCGTCGCCGCGCTCGAGCGCTCGGAGCTGCGCGCGTTGTACGACGAGGCCACCGAGCTTTCGCTCGATGTGCTCGTTGAGGTGCACGACGCGGCCGAGCTGGAGGTGGCGCTGGGACTGGGCGCTGAGATCATCGGCGTCAACAACCGCGACCTGCGCGATTTCAGCGTCGAGCTCGAACGCACGTTCGAGCTGCTCGACGCGATGGGCCCCGACACGATCGTCGTCGCGGAATCGGGCATCAACTCGGCGGCGCACCTCGCCCGCCTGGGTGAGCGTGGCGTCCACGCGGCACTGATCGGAGAGCGGCTGATGCGGGCGCAGGACCCGGCGGCGGCGCTTGCGGCACTGATCTCCGGCTCGCAGGGCTGAACGGCGGCTCGCAGGGCTGAACTGCGCCTCGCAGGCCTGAGCGACGCCTTTAGGCGCACTTGAGCGCCGGCGGTCACACTGGCGCCCGGCTGATGCGGAAGATCTTCACCTCACCCTTCTTCGCCGCACTGGTCGGCGGCGCGATCGTCGCCGCCGCGATGCTGATCGCCGGTGTCGGCAATACGACTGTGCGCACGATCGTCGAGCCGACCGCGATCGGCACCACCGCCGCGACCAGCGGTCAGCCCGCCTGGGGCCGGATCTACCAACGCGACGCCCCCGGCGTCGTGTACATCACGGCGACGGTCGTCGCGCAGAGCTACTCGCCCTTCGACCTGTTCCCGAGCACGACGCAGGGCACCGACACGGGATCGGGGTTCGTGATCAACCGCAGCGGCGTGATCCTGACCAACAACCACGTGATCGCCGGCGCCGTGAAGATCACGGTGGCGTTCGCCGACAACCAGACGGTCACCGCGAAGGTCGTGGGCAAGGATCCCGACGACGACCTTGCGCTGCTGAAGGTCAATCCCGACGGCCTGCATCTCGTGCCGCTGGCGCTGGGGAACTCCGACACGGTGGAGGTCGGCGATCCGACCGCTGCGATCGGCAATCCGTTCGGCCTGCCGCGCTCACTGACGACCGGCGTGGTGTCGGCGCTGCAGCGCGAGATCCAGGCGCCGAACAGTTTTGAGATCGACAACGTGATCCAGACCGACGCGCCGATCAACCCCGGCAACTCTGGTGGGCCGCTGCTGAACGCGCAGGGCCAGGTGATCGGGATCAACTCGCAGATCGAGACCGGCGGCGGATCGGGCAGCGGCAGCGTCGGCATCGGCTTCGCGATCCCGATCAACACAGCGCTGGCGGTGATCCCGCAGATCGAGCGGACCGGCAAGGTGATCCAGGGCTTCCTCGGCATCACCACGAGCACCGTCGACCCCGCGCTCGCGCCGCTGCATCTCGCCGTCAACTACGGCGCGCTGATCCAGACCGTGCAGAGCCCCTCGCCGGCCGCGCGCGCCGGCCTGAGGGCGGGCAGCCTGCTCGTGACACTCGCCGACGGGGTCACCCAGGTCTACAGCGGCGGCGACGTCATCGTCTCGCTCGACGGACACAGGATCGCGGGTGCCTCGGCGCTTGAGAACGCGATCGTCGCCGACCGTCCGGGCCAGGTCGTCGTGTTGGGCATCGTCCGCGGCAGCAAGCACCTCACGCTGCACGTCACGCTGGGGACGCGCCCGGACGCGCTGCCGTCCGCGGGTTGAACGGGGCTCGTGCCGGGGCCGGCGCGACGCCCGGGCCCGGTCCGGCGGCCGCTCGCCGCGCGACGGCTGGAGCGGGACGTTCGCGCGAGCACACGCTAGTTTGTGGGCATGAGCACCATACGCGTGAAGATCTGCGGCGTGACGCGTCTGGCCGACGCCGAGTTGGCGGCTGAGCTGGGCGCCTGGGCCGTGGGCATGGTCTTCTACCCAGGCTCGCGGCGCTGCTGCACGCTGGCCGAGGCGGAGACGATCGGCGCCGTACTGCGGCGCCGTGTCGAGCTTGCCGGCGTGTTCGTGAACGCGTCGCTCGATGAGATTGCCGCTGTCAGCGAGCGCGTCGGCCTGACGCTCGTGCAGCTGCACGGCGATGAGGGCCCGGCGTTCTGTGCCGAGGTTGCGCGGCGCACGGGCGCCCGGACGATCAAGGCGGCGTCGATCAGGGGCCTGTTCACCGTGCGCTCGCTCGCCCGCTTTCACACTGATTTCCATCTGGCCGACGGCTATGCGCCCGGGCTGGCGGGCGGGACCGGTGAGAGCTTCGACTGGGCTCTGCTGTCGAAGCGGCGCTCAAAGGTGCCGCTGATCGTCGGTGGCGGCCTCGACGAGCGTTGCGTGGCGGCGGCGATCGCGACGACGCATCCGTTCGCGGTCGATGTCGCAAGCGGCGTCGAGGCGGTCCCAGGGCTCAAGGATCCCGTTCGCATGCGCGCATTCTTCGACGCGGCTGCGGCCGCGGTGGTGGCGGCGTGAGCGGCGCCCTCGCTCACCGCTACGGCCCCTACGGCGGCCAGTACGTGCCCGAGACGCTGATGCCTGCGCTCGGCGAGCTTGAGGAGGCCTGGGTGGAGGCCTGGGCGGCGCCTGTGTTCCGGGCCCAGCTGGCGGTGCTGATGCGTGACTTCGCCGGCCGTCCAACGCCGCTGTATGAGGCGCGCCGCCTGAGCGAGCGTGCCGGGCGGCCGTTGTGGCTCAAGCGCGAGGACCTCAACCACACCGGCTCGCACAAGCTCAACAACGCGCTTGGGCAGGCGCTGCTCGCCAAGCGCATGGGCAAGCCGCGGATCATCGCCGAGACCGGGGCCGGCCAGCACGGCGTCGCTGCGGCGACCGCCTGTGCGCTGCTCGGCCTCGACTGCGTGGTCTACATGGGCGAGGAGGACATCCGCCGCCAGCAGCCCAACGTCCAGCGGATGGCGCTGCTCGGCGCTCGCGTCGCGGCCGTCGGCGCCGGCGCGCGCACGCTGAAGGAGGCGATTTCGGCCGCGATTCGCGACTGGGTCGAAAACGTGGCGACGACGCACTACATCATCGGCAGCGCCGTCGGGCCGGCGCCCTATCCCGCGATCGTTCGCGAACTGCAGCGCACGATCGGAGACGAAGCGCGCGCCCAGGTGCTCGAGCGCGCGGGCCGGCTGCCGTCGCGCGTGATCGCGTGCGTCGGCGGCGGCTCAAACTCGATTGGCATCTTCACGCCGTTCGTCGCCGACAGCGGTGTGGAGCTGATCGGCGTGGAGGCGGCGGGCGCCGGCATCGAGACCGGACGCCACGGCGCGCCGCTGAGCGCGGGCGGCCGCGCCGGCGTGCTGCACGGGTCGCTGTCGGCCGTGCTCGCCGACGCGGACGGCCAGATCCTCGAAGCGCACTCCGTCTCGGCCGGGCTCGACTACCCTGGGTCGGGGCCCGAGCACGCATTCCTGCGCGACAGCGGTCGTGCGCACTACGTCGCAATAACCGACGACGCCGCGCTCGACGCCTTCGTCGAGGTCGCGCGGCTGGAGGGGATCATCCCGGCGCTGGAGTCCTCTCACGCGCTTGCCTGGGCGCTCGCGAACCCGGGCGGCGACCTCGACCTGATCTGTCTCTCCGGCCGCGGCGACAAGGACCTCGCGGAGGTACTCGCGCTGCGTCCGCTCGGATGAGCGGCGCCGGCGAGCAGCGCATCGCCGCAGCGTTCGCGGCTTGCGAGCGGCGCGCGGCGCTGATGCCGTACCTGATGGGCGGCTTCCCCGACCTCGATGCCTCGCGGCGGATCGGCGAGGCCGCCGCTGCGGCTGGTGCCGACATGCTCGAGCTGGGGATCCCGTTCTCGGACCCGCTGGCCGACGGGCCCGTCATCCACGACGCGGCGACCCGGGCGCTCGCCGCCGGCGCCGGCGTCGAATCGGTGCTCGAGGTGGCGGCGGCACTGACGCCGCTGCTGCCGGTGATCGTCATGACCTACGTCAACATCCTGCTCGCGGCAGGCGTCGAGCGCTTCCTCGAGCGCCTCGCAACCAGCGGCGTCAGCGGCCTGATCGTCCCCGACCTGCCGTTCGAGGAGGCCGACGAGGTCGCGACTGCCGCAGCTGCTGCCGGGGTCGCGCTCGTGCCGCTGGTGGCGCCCACGACGCCCGATCAGCGCCTCGCGCAGATCGGTGCGCGCGCGCAGGGCTTCGTCTATGTCGTTTCAGTCACAGGCACGACCGGCGAGCGGACCGGCGAGGAGCAAACGCTAGCGCCCCTGCTTTCACGTGCGCGCGCACACAGCGCGGTGCCCGTGGCGCTTGGCTTCGGAATCTCGACTCCAGCTCAAGCCGCGGCAGCCGCCGACGCCGGGGCCGACGGCGTGATCGTCGGCTCGCGCCTGGTGCGAGCTGCCGGGGAGGAGAGCGACGGCGCCGCGGCCGTCGGCCGCCTGGTCGGCGAGTTTGCCGCCGCCCTCGCCTGAGCTGCCCGGCTCGCGCTGCGCGGGCTCGTCGTGGGCGTCGATGAGTGTCAGGGGCGCATTGGCATAGAATCGGCGCGCATGGGACTGGTTCTCGCCACAACCGCAGGTCTTGTGATCTGGATCGTGCTCTGGTCGCTCGGCTACAGCGGCCTTGACTCGGGGCTGCTCGCCCTCGTCGTGATCGTGCTCGGGGCCGCCGGGCGAATCGCGCTGCGCTACCTCCCCGGTGGCAGTGCGCGAGCATCGGGCCGGTAGAATCGCGTCGGCCCGGCGCGGTGGTCGGACGCCCCGGCCGTTGTAAAGACGACGTCTGGAACCTCGATTGCGCAACCACCGCCCGGCAGCCTGGTTCGTTTGCGTGCTCGCGCTCGTGCTCGGCGGCTGCGGTGGCGAGGCCGCCGTCTCGGTCCACAGCGACCCGGCCGCGTCGCGCACACCGAGGGTGCTGACCATCTACACCGACCTGGCGACCGAGGGCCCGTCCGCGTCGGTGGCGCGCAGCGCGCAGCAACTCAGCATCGAGCAGGGCGCGCGCCTCGCGCTCGAGCAGTGGCATCACCGCGTCGCCTACGGCCCGCGCGGGCGTGGTGGCAGCTACCACGTGGACCTGGCGCCGCTCAACGACGCCGACCCGGCGACCGGTGACTACAGCCCGAGTCTCACAGCGGCGAACGCCCAGACTGCCCTGTCGAACTCCACCGTGGTTGCCTACATCGGCGACTACGACTCAGCCGCGACGGCGCTGTCGCTGCAGGCGCTCAGCCAGAGCGGCATCCTCCAGGTCAGTCCGTGGAGTCCCTACATCGGCTTCACCGATGCGAACCCTGCCGACGGCACCGGCGACCCGGCCCGCTACTACCCGGCGAGCGGCGAGAAGAGCTTCGCCCGGCTCGTGCCGTCAGACCTCGTCGAGGCCGAGGCCACCGTGAGCTACATGCGCTCGCGTGGAGTGACGCGGCTTTATGTGCTCGGCGACGTGTCGGTGTTCGACGCCGCGATCGCGCAGCTGGTCGCAAACGACGCCCCGATGGCCGGGATCACGGTCGTCGGCTTGTTGCAGTCGGTCGATACCCAGACGAACACCGAGCCGCAGGGCTATCAGCAGATCGCGACGGGCGTCGCCGCGACGCGCCCGGACGCCGTGCTGCTCGGGGCCACCCCGGGCGTCGGCGCGATCGCGCTGTGGCGTGAGCTGCACACGATGCTGCCGCGGGCAAAGCTGTTTGCTCCGAGCACGCTGGCGACGCCGGCGTTCCTGGCTGCCGTCGCGAAGGCGGGCGGGATCTGCACAAACCCGCAGGGGCGGTCGCTCGGCTGCCGCTCCGCCGCGGCGGCGACGTATGTGACAAGCCCGATCCTCGAACCCGGGCAGTACCCGCCCGCGGCTGCGGCGGTGCTCCGCGCCTACCACCGGCGCTTCGGGACGACCGCGTCGGCGTACGCCCTCTACGGCTACTCCGCGATGGAGGACATACTGTCGGCGATCAGACTGGCGGGCCGCCGGGCCACCGATCGCACCGTGCTCCTTGACGTCTTCTTCCACCACCTGGGATTGATCCACGGCGTGATCGGCAACTACACGATCGACGGCCACGGAGACTCGTCGCTGCGGACCTTCGACGGCTACCGCGTCAGCGCCCAGGGGGGGCTCGTGCTGAAGCGCGAGATCAGGCTCCCATGAGCGCCACGGCCCGCGGCCGGCTTTGGCGCAGACCGCTTCTTTCGCTCGCGCTCGCCGCGGTGCTTGCCGGCTGCGGTTCGAGTGGGACCATCCTCGGCGGCAACGACACCTACTCGGCGACCACCCTGACGGTCTATTCGGATCTCCCGCTGCTCGGGCCGGACGGGGCGCAGATGACGGACATCGTCGACGGGGAGGAGCTCGCGCTCTACGATCACGGCGGCCACGTCGGTAAGCTGCACGTGAGCCTCGAATCGCTCAACTCCTACCCGGACCCCGGCGTGTCGGATCCGCTGCTCCCCGATCCGCTTCGCAACCTCGATGCGCGGATCGGGCAATCGGCGCACAGCGCCTCCTCCGACCTCAGCACCGTCGCCTACATCGGCGACTACGACTCGGCGGCGACGGGGATATCGCTGCCGCTCAACAACCAGAACGACATTCTGCAGGTCAGCCCGGGAAGCCCCTATGTCGGCTTCACGGACGCCAATCCGGCCGACCTGACGGGCGACCCGCGGGCCTTTGACGCCTACGGCACGCCGACGTTCGCGCGCCTGGTGCCGTCAGATCTGGTCGAGGCCGGGGCCATCGTCGGCTGGATGCGCTCGCTGGGCGTCACGCGACTCGCACTGCTCGCCGACAACTCGAATGCCCCCGAGGACTACGACGCCGTGATCGCGGCGGAGGTTGCCGCCGACGCGCCGGCGGCGGGCATCACGGTGGTCTCGAGGCGCTCCGGCATCGACACTGCGTCGCTCACGCGCCCCGCGGACTACGCGCGCCTCGTGGAGGCGCTGACGGGGGAGCACCCCGGCGCGATCCTGCTCGGCGGCGCACCCGACGGCGGCGCAGCGGCGCTGTGGCGCGAGCTGCACGCCG
>JBEKSK010000097.1:0-8930 GCA_049517155.1 Solirubrobacteraceae bacterium | reverse complement strand
GAGGCTGGAGCGTCGACGGCGTCGATCCGTCGGCCGAGGCTTGCGCCGTCGCCCGCGGGCGCGGAATCGACGCCCGCCAGGGCGTGCTCGAAACGCTCGAGCTGCCGGCCGAAGGCTATGACGCGGTGATCTTCAGCCACTCGCTCGAGCACGTCGTCGATCCGCGCGCCGATCTTGCACGTGCGCACGGGCTGCTGCGTCCCGGCGGCCGCGTGATCGTGACGGCACCGAACTGGGGGTCCTGGCAGCGGCGGCGCTTTCGCAGTTGCTGGTTTGCGTTGGAGCTGCCCCGCCATCGCACCCACTTCACGCGGCGGGGGTTGCGTGCAGCGCTCGAGCAGGCCGGCTTCAGCGAGCCCCGACTCGCAACCTCCAGCTCCTTCATCGGCCTCTGCTGGAGCCTCCAGTACCGGCTGCTCGGGCGGCTGTGGAGCGATCGGGGGATGCGCCTGTGGGTCGGCTACGCAGCGAGCGCGGCGCTTTGGCCGGTCGCGTTCGTCCTCGATCGCCTGCACGGCGACGGGGACTTCCTGCACGCGAGTGCGCGCCGTCGCTAGCGGATCTCGCCCCGCCCGCCGCGCGCCGCCGCAGGCGCCGGCGCGGGTGTGAAGTTGCGCACCGCCGGCACCGCGAGAACGGCGCACAGCAGCAGCGCGAACAGGACAGCGGCGCCGTAGAGCGTCGTCGAGACGCCGATCGCGCCGGCCACTGGACCGCTCAGCGCGAGGCCCACGGGATAGAGCGCGAGCGAACCGACGTAGTCCCACGAACTGACGCGCGAGAGCTCCCGCGCGGGAACCTCGCGCTGCAGGGCGGTGAACCAGAAGGTGTTGAAAACCGTTCCCGAGCCGCCGTCGAGGAGGGCCGCGACGAGGACCAGCTCAAGCGGCGCGTGGGCTGCGATCAGGGCAAGGAGCGCCGGTCCGGCGACGCCAAAGCCGAGGAAGGCCGCGCGCAGCGGGTGGCGGGGATGCCAGCGCATCCCGAGCAGGCCGCCGAGCAGCGAGCCGATTCCAAGCGCCGTGCTGATCGCCGCCCAGGCCGCGGTCCCGCCGAGCGACAGCCGCGCGACCTGCGGTCCGAGCACATAAAGCGGCCCGTAGACAAAGGCGAGAAACAGCGTGAAGTAGGCGACGGTGACCCACAGCCACGTGCGCGAGCGAAAGGCGCGCCAGCCGCGTCGTAGCTGCGCCAGCGTGCTCGAGGAGGCGGCTGGCGCAACCGGGGCGAGACGCATGAAGGCGAGGCACGCCGCACTCGCCACGAAGGTCGCCGCATCGACAGCGAGTCCCCAGCCGGGGCCTGCCGTCGCCACCAGCACGCCGGCGAGCGCCGGCCCGAGAACCGCGGCGACGTTGCCGCTCAGGCCGAGCAGGGCGTTGGCCTGCTGCAGGCTCGACTGATCGACGGTCTGGGGCACGACTGCTGTGGAGGCCGGTCCGAAAAACGCTTCAGCGGTCCCGTACACCGCCTGCAGGGCGGCGATCTCCCAGACGTGCGCTACGCCGGCGAGCAACAGCGCGGCGGTCAGGCCCTGCGCGATCGCGCGGACGCCGTCGGAGGCCAGCATCACGAACTGGCGCGGCAGGCGGTCGGCCCAAACCCCGCCGAGCAGTACGAACACGACCAGCGGCACCGTCTGCGCGGTGAACACGATCCCGAGGTCGGTGACCGACCCCCGCGTGAGTTCCAGCACCGCGAAGGCGAGCGCGACCGGCACGAGCCGGTCGCCGAGCGCGGAGATCGCACGCCCCGCGAACAGCAGCGCGAACGCTGTTTCGCGCAGGGGGCCGCGACGCATGCCGGGAAGACTAGGGGCCTGCCCCTCGCTGCGTATCGGGATCGGCCCGCAAGATCAATCCGCCGCCGCGCGCCGGCGGCGAACGTCACTCACCAGTCGTGCAGCGTCCCGTCGAGGAGGCGGTTGACCGGCAGGTAGGCGGCCTGGTAGGGGTGCGCCTGGGCGACCGCGTCGTCGTATTCGACGCCGAGGCCAGGCACCTCGCTCGGGGTCAGCATGCCGTCGGCGAAGGCGTAGCCCGGGCGGAAGAGCTCGTGCGTGGCGGCGCTGTGGCGCATGTACTCCTGGATCCCGAAGTTGGGTATCGCGATGCCGAGGTGAATCGCGGCGGCGAGGCCGACCGGCGACACATCGGTCGGACCGTGGACGCCGGACTTGATCTGGTAGATCGCGGCGTGGTCGAGGATCCGGCGCAGGCCGGTGATGCCGCCGGCGTGGGTGACCGATGAGCGCACATAGTCGATCAGCTGCTCTTCGAACAGCGCGCGGTAGTCCCAGATCGTGTTGAACACCTCGCCGATCGCAAGCGGCGTGGTCGTGTGCTCACGGACGCGGCGAAGCGCGGCCTGGTTCTCGGCTGGCGTGACGTCCTCCAGCCAGAAGAGGTCGTAGGGCTCGACCGCCTTGCCGAGCTTGGCCGCCTGAATCGGCGTCAGCCGGTGGTGGGAGTCGTGCAGCAGCGGCAGCTCCGCCCCGAACTGGCTGCGCACCGCTTCGAGCACCGCCGGCACGTGGCGCAGGTAGGCCCGCGTGTCCCAGGTCTCCGTTACGGGCGCCGCGCCGCGCCGCGCCGGCTCGTAGTCGTAGCGGCGCTCGCCGTCGCCGACCCGCGCGTTCTCGCTGGAGGCGACGCCGTAGACCGACGGCAGCCCCGGAATGCCGCTCTGCACGCGCATCGCTCGGTAGCCCTCGGCCAGGTGTTCGTGGATCGACTCGTAGAGCTCGGGCAAATCGGCGCCGCTGGCGTGCCCGTAGACGAGCAGCCCGCTACGCGAGCGCCCGCCGAGCAGCTGGTACAGGGGCAGGCCGGCGATCTTCGCCTTGATGTCCCACAGCGCCGTGTCGACCGCCGCGACGGATGCCATCGTGACCGGGCCGCGCCGCCAGTAGGCCCCGCGGTAGAGGTACTGCCAGGTGTCCTCGATCAGATGCGCGTCACGGCCGATCAGCAGCGATGCGACGTGCTCGGAGAGGTAGGCCGCCACGGCGAGTTCGCGCCCGTTGAGGGTGGCGTCGCCGAGGCCGACGAACCCGTCGTCCGTCGTGAGCCGCAGCGTGACGAAGTTGCGGCCAGGGTTGGAGACCAGCACTTCGGCGTTTGAGATCTGCATTGCGGTGGCGCTCCTCAGGGTTCGCGCAGCGTTTTGAAGGTGGTGGGGCCGGGCGTCATTCGCTGCCGGCTTGCGTGGCGATCCGCCCGAGTGACGCCATCACGGACTCGTCGTCGAGGAGGCGAGGCTCCACGAGTGAGACGAGCGCCCCGATCGCCGCGCGCCGCGGCTTGCGCGAAGCGGCGCCGATCGCCGCCGCTTCGGTGTCGGCGAACTCGGCGCCGGCGAGGATCAGCGCCAGCCAGCTGCCCAGGGCCACCAGGCTCGCCGCGGCGTCGCGTCCGTCAGCGCGCTCGGCGAGCACGACCGGTGCGATGCGCACGCGCAGCTTCGCCACCCCATCGGTTGCGATCTGGCGCAGCCGGTACTCGATCCGGGGGTTCTCGAAGCGCTCCACCAGGGCGGCGCGGTAGGACGGGAGGTCCAGCTGCGCCGCCGGCAGCTGCCGCTCAGCCTCGTCCCAGAACTCCTGCACGCGCTCCAGGCAGCGCGGGTCGGCCATCGCCTGGGCGACCGTCTGGTGTCCGCGGCGCAGTCCCGCGTAGGCGAGCAGGCTGTGCGCTCCGTTGAGCAGCCACAGCTTGCGCCGTTCAAACGGCTCGATGTCGTTGACGAAGCGGGCGCCGGCGCTCTCCCACGCCGGTCTGCCGGCCGGAAACTCGCCGCTGAGAACCCAGTCCTTGAAAGGCTCTGTGACGACGGCCGCGCGGTCTTGCCAGCCGGTCAGCGCCGTCGCGCTCCGCAGGTCGGCGGGCGTGGTCTTCGGCGTGATCCGGTCGACCGACGTGGACACGAAGGACACGTTCGCGTCGATCCAGGCCCCGAGCTCGGCGCCGGTGCGCGCGGCGATCGCGGCCAGCCCGGCGGCGACGAAGGCCCCGTTGCCCGGGATGTTGTCGCACGGCACGATCGCGATCGGCCCGCCGCCGGCGCGCCGGCGCGCCTCGAGCCCGAGCACCAGCCTGCCGAGCGCGGAACGCGGCTCGCTGCCGGCCGGCCCGAGCAGATTCGCGCGGCCGGCGGCGGCGGCGATGTCGCGCATGTCGGCGGCGAGCACCGGGTCGCCGGCGTTTGGCTGCCCGCTCGGATCGAGGCGGTAGCCGGCCTCGGTCACGGTGGTCGTGACGATCGCCGTCGCGGGCGAGGACAGCAGCTCGAGGAAGCTCGCGACCTCGCCGCCGTCGAGCGCCGCGACGATGCTCGCGACCACCGCGGCCTCGTCGCGGTCCGGGCCACGCTCGATCAGCGTGTAGAGGCCGTCCTGGCGGGCGAGCTCGAGCGCCGCCTGCGGCCGGCGGCCCGTGAATGCGGCGATGCCCCACTGTGCGGCGTCGGCGGCGCGGTCGGTGTAGCACGCCTGGTGAGCGCGGTGGAACACGCCCAGGCCGATGTGCACGATGCGAACCGGCGGGGCCTGGGCCCGGGCGCTGTCGGCCGCGGCCAGAGCCGCCCGCGTCAGGGGGCTCGCCCGCGGCGGGCGAGGAGCACTGCTCAAAGCTTGAAGACCTTCCGCGGCAACGTGTCGACGAGGTCGACCGCGATCCGCTCGGCCGCCTCCAGCTCCAGTCGGCCCTCGCGCACCAGTCGGGCGAGAAACGCGCTGTCCAAGCGGCGAGAGGTGTCGTGGCGGGCGGGGATCGAGAGGAAGGCGCGCGTGTCGTCGACGAAGCCGGCGCCGCGGTAGAAGCCGGCCGTCTCGGTCACGGCGGCGCGAAAGCGCAGGATCGCGTCGGGGGCGTCGAGGAACCACCAGGGTGCCCCGATGTACACGCTCGGGTAGAAGCCGGCGAGCGGCGCGATCTCGCGCGAGAAGGTCGTCTCGTCCACCGTGAAGAGGACGAGATGGAAATCGGGGTTCTCGCCGTAGCGCTCGAGCAACGGGCGCAGCTCCTCCACGTAGCTCGTCGCCAACGGAATGTCGTGCCCGGTGTCGGGGCCGAAGCGAGCGAAAGCGTCGCTACTGTGATTGCGGTAGACCCCCGGGTGGAGCGTCATCACGAGCCCGTCCTCCACGCTCATGCGCGCCATCTCGGTCAGCATGTGCCCGGAGAAGACGGCGGCCTCGGCGGCGCTCAGCTCGCCGGCCAGGCCTCGCGTAAACAGCGCCGCCGCATCCGACTGCGACAGCTCGACGCTGAGCGGCTGGACCATCGCGTGGTCCGCGGAGACGGCGCCGTGCGCGACGAAGTAGCGCCGGCGGTCCGCGAGCGCGTCGAGGTAGTCGCGGTAGCTGGAGGCCCCGGAGCCGCTGCTCTCGGTGAGCCGGGCAACGCGATCGGCCCAGCCCGGGGCCAGCGGTTGCAGGTAGGCGTCGGGCCGGAAGGTCGGAATCACGCGGCCGGCAAAGCTCGGATCGGCGGCCAGCGCGGCGTGCGCGCCGAGGTCGTCCAGCGGGTCATCGGTGGTCGCCAGAACCTCGATCGCAAAGCGCTCAAACAGCGCCCGCGGGCGAAACTCGGGGCTCGCCAGGGCCTCCTGGATCGTGTCGAAGAGCCGATCGGAGTTCTCGGCACACGGATCGAGGTCGATGCCGAAGAGCTCCACGAGCCCGGCCGTCAGCCAGTAGCCGGAAGCTGTGCCGGCGAAGAGATACCAGTGCTCGCAGAAGGTGCGCCACACCTCGCGCGGCGAGACGCCGATGGAGCCGCCCGCGCGCTCGGAGACGCCGAGCTGCTCGAGCGGTACGCCGGCGGCGTGGATCAGCCGGGTCACGTAGTGGTCGCGGCGGATCAGCAGTTCGGCGGGGTCGGCGAACGCTTGGTTGTCAGCCAGCAGGGCAGCATCGACATGGCCGTGCGGCGAGATGATCGCCAGCCCGGCGACGCGCTCGTAGAGCCGGCGGGCAATCGCGCGCGTGGCGGGATCGCTCGGCAGCAGCCGGTCAGGATCGAGGCGCATCGCGCTCCCGCGACCGCGGCCACCCAGGCGGTGGTGCGCCGTGCTGCTCGCGTTCGTCGTTGCTCACCGCGGCCTCGATCTTAGGAGCCTGCAGCGCGCCGCGCTGCGCGGCTTCGGGCGTCGCGGCGCGGTCAGGCGGGAGAGGCCGTCGCGCATTGCGCGCAAAGCCCCATCAGCGCGAAGTGGGTGAAGCGCACCTCGTACCCGAAGCGGCTTCGGATGTGGTTGCGCACCGGATCGAGCAGCTCGGGGCGAACCGTGCGGGCGCTGCCACAGTCAGGACAGCAGATGTACTCCTGCTCGCCGTGTCCCACGAGCGTGTACAGGCCGGGTCCGTGGCCGAGGTGGACGTGGCGCACGAGACCATGGCGCTCGAGCGTCTCGAGGTTGCGGTAGACCGAGGCCGGGACGAGCGCGAGGCGCAGGGCGATGGTCTCCGCCGAAACCGGACCGGGCGCTTCGAACAGCGCTTCGAGCAGCAGCTGCCGCGTCATCGAGAGTCGCAGGCCGCGCCGGCGGAGCGCTTCGACGGCGTCGTCGATGCCGTCGAACACGAGCCCCGGTGCGTGTGGGGCGATCGTCATGACCCCTCGCGGCGGCCGGCACGGGGAGCGGGCAGCGCGAGCGCCCGCAGGATCGGGGCGCCGTGGCAACCGGCGGCCATCGACGCGACGGTCCGCGACCGTGCCCCGGTCAGCCCGCGACGCGGTCGCAGCCTTGTGCTTGCGCGGCTGATCGGTTCAGGTGTTGCCACGGCGCTTCGCCTCCTGAGCAGTGGGTCACGCGACTTCACAACGCCCCGCAACTGTGAGTGGCTCGCACTTGCGTTTTGGGGTGCTGCCGGTTGTTACGGTCGAAACCCGCAAACGGATGTGGACAGGAGTTGAATATGTCGAGCACCACTCGCCGCTCGTTGTTCAAGGCCCCGCTCGTCGTGCCCGCCGGAGCACCGCTCGCCGCCGCCGCCGAGCGCCCCACGCTGGCACAGAGCCGACGCACGTTTCTGCAAGCCTCGGCCGGTGCCGCAGCCGGCGTTGCCGTGGTGACCACCGGCCCGAAGCTCGCCGCCGCCGCCCTGCACGGCCCAAGCAACACGGCGCCGCTGAGCGCGATCACCAAGCCATCCGGACCGCCGCCCCCGGAGACGGTCATGGCCTACGTCCGCGACGCCGCCCGAGGTGAGGTCACCGTGCTCTCGGGCATGCGTGAGACCACCTACCGCGACCCCGAGCTCGCCAAGCGCCTGATCGACGCGGGTCGCTGAGGCGACCGGCCCAACTGACAAGGAGAAGCAAATGTCGTCGCATCGCGAAGCCCCCGAGATCAGCAAGGACCCGGTCGCTGACAACGCCGACACCTACGCGTTCGTCAGCCCCGACAGTCCCTCCACCGTCACGATCATCACCAACTACGTGCCCCTGCAGGCACCCCCGGGCGGGCCGAACTTCTTCGAGTTCGGCGATGACGTCCTCTACTCGATCCACATCGACAACAACGGCGACGCGCTGGCCGAGATCACCTACGAGTTCCGCTTCGAGACGATCCTGCGCGACCCCGACACGTTCCTGTACAACACGGGCCCGATCGCGAGTCTCGACGACCCCAACTGGAACAAGCGCCAGTTCTACACCGTGACGCGCGTCAAGGGGAACCAGAGGAGGGTGCTCGGCAGCGGGCTGGCGTGCCCGCCGTGCAACATCGGACCACGCTCGACGCCCGACTACCCGGCGCTCGGCGCGGCGGCCGTTCACGCCCTCGGCGGCGGCGTCAAGGTGTTCGCCGGGCAGCGCAACGATCCGTTCTTCGTCGATCTGGGATCGATCTTCGATCTCGGCGACCTGAGGCCGTTCCAGAACCTGCATCTGATCCCGACCGCTGCGGCGCCCGGCGTCGATGCGACCAAGACGCTGAACATCCACTCGATCGCGATCCAGATCCCGATCGGCGATCTGACCGCCAACGGGTCGGTGCCGACCGACGTGATGAGCGCCTCCTCCGTGCTCGGGATCTGGGGCGCGGCGAGCCGGCGCAAGATGCGGGTGGTGGACGCCGCCAACGACGAGAAGTCGGAGTCCGGGCCGTGGATCCAGGTTTCGCGCCTGGGCAATCCGCTGTTCAACGAGGTGCTCGTGCCGCTGGGCAAGAAGGATCGCTGGAATGCCAGCCAACCGGTCAACGACAAGGACTACGCCGCCGGTGTCGCGCATCCGGAGCTTGGCAAGCTGCTGCCGGTGCTCTACCCGAAGGTCTTCCCGAACCTGGCCGCGCTCAGCTCCCCGCGCGCCGATCTGGAGGCGATCCTCCTGACCGGCCTGCCGGCGGGAATCGTGCCGGGCTTTCAGAACAACACCGGGAAGGTGCTCGCGGACATGCTGCGCCTGAACGTGGCGGTCCCGCCGAGTGGCGATCCAAACCCGCTCGGTCTGATCGGTGGCGACGCCGCCGGCTTCCCGAACGGGCGCCGTGTGAGCGACGACGTCGTGACGATCGAGCTGCGCGCGATCGCCGGCGTCACCTACCCGCTGGTGGACTAGACCTACACGCCGGACGCCGCGGCAGGGCTGATCACCCAGGGAATCACGCCCTCAGCGACTCGCTACCAGGCCGCGTTCCCCTACGTCGGCGACCCCTACGACGGCTACGACACGCCGTCGAGCTAGCCCCGAGGACCGGTTGAAGCCATGCACGAGAACTACGCAGCCCGGCCGCACCCCGAATACGTCGTGCTCGACATCGGTGAGCAGCTCGGTGCGCTGATCGTCTACACCGAACCCGGGTTGCACGGCACCGAGGTGGAGATCAGCCCCGCCGGCGAGGATTCAAACCGCAGCCACAAGGATGTGCTGGAGCGCGGTGAGGGCGGCCGGGTCGCCTTCACCGCGGTCTTCGACCGCCTGCCG
>JBEKSK010000096.1:0-8973 GCA_049517155.1 Solirubrobacteraceae bacterium | reverse complement strand
ACATCCGCGGCCGCCGCCGAATCAGACAGCGGCGCGAAATGCCCGGCGATGGCCGCTACCCAGGACGTCAAGGGGGCGGGCGGACCGCCGCCGGTCCCCGGCGTGCCCGCGGGCGGTGTGGGCGACGGATCACCGCCGGTGCCCGCGGGCGGTGTCGGCGACGGATCACCGCCGGTGCTCGTGGGCGGTGTGGGCGACGGATCGCTACCCGTCCCCGGGGTCGTCCTCGCTGAAAGCGGTTTGGCCGAGACGGGAGCGGACAAAGCCGAACTGTTGCCGTCAGCATCGAAAGCCTGGACCCTGTAGGTGTAGGTCTTGCCGTCGGTCAGGCCGGTATCGGTGAAGGCGGGCGCTGCGACCTGCGCGACCTTGCCTCCATTGCCGAACACTCGATAGCCGGCGACCTTGACGGCGTCCGTGGAGGCACGCCAGCGGAGTGCGATCTGCGCGGCGCCCGGCGTGGCCACCAGGCCGCTCGGCGTCGACGGCGGCCTCGTATCGGAGGCCGTCGCCTCGACCTTCCAGCTGATGCTCGCTGCGGTGACGTCGACGCCGCCCGTCACGGCGTACACCTTGAACCTGTGCACCCCGTTGGCGAGACCTCTGTAGGAGACCTGTGAGGTGCAGCGGGCGTACGGCTTCGCGTCGATCTGGCACTGGAAGCGGGCGTCTGCTGCCGACGAGCGGAAGGTGAATGAAGCACGCGAGGAGCCCGAGGTGCTGCCGGACGCGGGGCCGGAAATGATCCTGAGGGTCCCGCTGGCGCCATGCGCGCCGGAAGCGTGAGGGCCGGGGCACGCCGTAGCTCGGCGGGCCAGGGCGCGCCGCCCCCGCCGGCAATGGCCTGGACGCAGAGCCACCGAGGTTGCGTGCATCCGGTCCGGCGTAGGCAGGACGGGCGGATGTGCCGACGCCGAGGCAAAGCCTGTTGACACAACGAGACCGCCGGACACAAGAAGACCGCAGAGTGCTGCGCCACGTACTGACGAGATCGTCCGCAGGGCACAGCGAGCCGATCGCAGGGTCATGCGGTTCTCCTTCTGGACGGTGACCATTGCCGTCAGCATCGACGTCGGCAGCGCCCGCGCAGTCGCCCGTAGACGAACGTTGCCCGTCTTGGACCCGTGTGCGAGCGAGTCCAATCGGTACTAGACGGATCCCCCGTACAGCCAGGGCCAGAAGGCCACGACTTGACGCCGGCCGCCCCGGTCGATCACCCGGGAGGCGTGCGGAGGCCGTCAAAGACAACGGCGCGCTCAGCAGCAGGCCCCAGCGCAGCACGCACCATGCCCTGCGCGCCGAAGTGCGCCCGAACGGGGCTAGCCCAGCGCCATCTCTCGCAGGTCCACGCTGGAGAAGCGCGCCCAAACCATCCACTAGCGACGGCGGGCGTGGCGGGCGGAGTAGCGCCGGCGTGTGGGTCGCTACCCTGACGGTGTGCGTCACAGTGCCTCACGCGCCCTTCTCGCGGCACTGGGTTGCGCCGGCGGGCTGGTCGCCACCGGTGTCGTCGCTTTCGTTTGGCCGGTCGCGCGGGCACACGACGCGGCGAGTCTCGCGGGTTTCCTGAGCCTCGGCGCATATCCATTCCTGGCTGACGCGGCCAACACGCTTGCGAGCTCGGTCGACGCAGTGCACTACGCGGTGGTGGGCCTCGCGCTCGTTTCGATTGCCCTGGTGCGCAGGCGACCGCGACTCGCGTTGGCGGTCCCGCTGACGATGCTCGGAGCCACCGCGACGACCGCGGCGCTCAAACCGCTCGTGGCCCATGTGCGTTACTCCACCTGGTTGGGACCCGGCCACCAGGTCGCGGCTGCGTCGTGGCCCAGTGGACACGCCACCGCCGCGATGGCGGTTGCGCTGTGTTCGGTGCTCATTGCCCCTGCTGTGCTTCGGCCGTTGGTGGCACTGCTCGGCAGCACCCTGGCGATCGGAGTCGGTTACTCGACCCTGATTCTCGGCTGGCACTTCCCGAGCGATGTGCTCGGCGGCTTCATGGTCGCGGGCTTGTGGCTCTCGCTGTCGCTAGCGCTACTGTGGTGGAGCGAGCAACGCTGGCCAGTGAGCGAAGGGATCGCGGTTGGCGGCGTGATCGGGCCGCGTACGCTGGTCGCGTGGAGCATGGTCGTCGCGGTTGGCTGCGGCCTTGCGGTCGCTGCGCTGATCGAGCATCGGCGACTCGCGGCGACCGACGTCCAGGTACACGCCTCGCTGATCGTCGGCGCGCTCGCGATCGCGAGCGCAGCGGCGCTGATGGTATTCGCGGTCGCCGTGGCGCTTCGCCCGTTCAACGGTGGCAGCCGGGATCCCACGAAGGCTCCTCACCCAGTCGGCTTCCGTTTCAAGAAGGCCGACCGTCCGACGGGTTGACGCAGCGCAGGACGAGGCCAGGGAATGCGGTCGCCGCAATGTGGCCCGGCCGGTCCAACGCGTAGCACCAGCGCACCAGATCCACATCAAGCAGCAAGTATCAGTCGTCCGGCGTACCGGCTGGTTAGTTGGCGAGCGCGGAGAGCGCTCCGCGCGGCCGGCCGCCTGCCGGCTAGGTGACGAAGCGGATCGCCGAGGCTTGGCTGCGCGACGTCCTCGACCAAGCCCGCCGCGGACGCTTCCCGCCATGGTCTGCACCGCTTGCCGTAGCCGCGTTTGCATTTCGCGCGCGTTGCGGCAGCGCCACCGCATTGGGGGCTCGCATCAGTCGCGGGCTGTCAGGTACTGGGTGATGGCCTGGGCGAGCGCCTTCGCTGCAAGCTGCTGAAACGAGGTTCGCACCAGCAGTGCCGAGTCGGTCGCGTTGCGCATGTTCCCGCACTCGATCAGGACCTTCGGGACCGTGGTCAGGTTCAGGCCGGCGAGATTGTCGCGCTCGGCGATCCCGGCGACCCCGTCGTAGGTGCTGATCGGCATTCCCGTGAGCGTGCGGTAGCGCTCGAGGAGGATGCGGCCAAACGCCGCGGAGGCGGCGATCACACGGTCGTTGACGCCGTCCGCGACCGGCTCGAGGATCGCGAAGCCGCGGCCGTCGGCGGGACCGCCGTCGGCGTGAATGTCGATCGCAACATCGGCGCGTGCGCGATTGATGATCGCGGAGCGCGTCGTCACGCACGGGCCGACGCCGTCGTTGCTGGAGCGTGTCAGGACGACCGTGGCCCCTGCGGCCCGCAGGTCCCCAGCCAGGAAGCTGGCGACGTTGAAGTTGAACTGGGCTTCCGTGTAGCCGCCGTCAGTCTGCGTCCCGGTCGTGTCGCATGTCTCTTCCTCACGCCCGTTCCAGATCAGCTGATTGATAAACCCCGGATCCGTCCAGTTACGGCCGTTGTGACCGGGGTCGATCCCCACAACGCTCCCGGTCAGCGGCAGCGCAGGCCGCCTGTCACGCACGAGCGACAGGCGATTGGAGCCGACGACAGTTGGGGCGAGGAGCGTGTCCTCTGGCAAGAGGGGTGAAGACGCCTCTCCCGCCGCCAGCGTAGTGGCGCGCGGACCCGTTGCCCGCGCGCCCGAATGGGCGGCCCCGGCCGCGCTCGAGAAGGCGGGGGTGGAAACCGCCGCAAAGCTGGAACACGCGGCAAGGATCAAAGCAACGACGAGCACCACGACACGGCGCAGAGATCGCGGAGCCTCGCCGCCACAAGAAAGCACGAACGGACCGTAGCGCTGCGCCCGGGCGCCGGTGTTCCCAGGCAGCGGCCAAGACGAAACGGCCGGCGCCTGGCGGAACCAGCGCGGGCAGCGTCAGTCGCCGTAGCGGCGCCGGCAGCGGGCCGGTGGGATGGCCGGGGCACGTAGGATGCCCGGGTGGGCGACGAGATCGAGGCCGCTGACGGCGCTGGTGCCGGCGCGGCCGGCGCTGTCGGCAAGCAGGGAGTAGACGTTCCAGATCACCGTGGCCGGGTCGGCCTGGACCGGGCGGGACGAGACCTGACCGGGAACCCAAATGTCGTTGTCCGGGACGTCGAGCTTCTCGCGAGCGGCTGGCACGTGCTGCGCCGGACGAGCTTTGACTACCGCCACAGCGACGGGCGGTGGACATCCGAACAGCGCGAAACCTACGACCGTGGCAACGGTGCAACGGTTCTCCTTTACGACGTCGCTCGCGGAACCGTTTTGCTCTCCCGCCAATTCCGTTTTCCCGCCTACGTAAATGGGCATCCCGACGGCCTGCTGATCGAAACCGCGGCGGGGCTGCTCGACGAAGACGACCCGCAGACCGCGGTTCGCCGCGAGGCCGGCGAAGAACTCGGCGTCACGATCGGCGCACTGGAGCATGTCTTCGACGTTTACATGAGCCCCGGCTCCGTGACCGAACGGCTGCACTTCTATGCCGCCCCATACCCCGCGCAGACCAGAATCGGGCCGGGTGGTGGAGTCGCCGACGAAGGCGAGGACATCGAGGTCATCGAGCTTCCATTTGACCTATGCCTGAACATGATTCGCGACGGCCGGATCGCCGACGCCAAGACGATCATGCTGCTGCAGTGGGCCGCCCTGGACGGACCGTTTCGCGCCCGACCATCCGAAACGGGCGACGTCTCCTAACGACAGCATCCGGCTTGAGCACGGAGCGAGCGCCCGCCGCCACCAGCGTCGCGCGCGAGTGGCTTCCTAAAAGCGGTGCACTATTCAGCGCGCGGCGTCAGAAGTACGCACGCCGCAGTAGCCAAGGCTACGATCACGCTGCCGGCGGCTCAAACCGGCGCACAGGCGGCCTTTCGAGGGAGGAAATCAGATGACTGAGGCACAGACAGCGAGCGAGCTCCGCTTCGAGGCGCCCGGGCCCGGATCGTGGGAGCTGGAGGCGGTTCACTTTCCGCGGCCGGTCACGCGTTATTGGGAGGAGATGCACCCGGAGGCCTTCAAGCGCGGCGTCCGTGATTTCACGAGCTTCTACGGCATGTTGATGGACACACTCGATTACGCCTACATCAACGGATTTGCCTACCTGTCCGTGCTGCCGGTGGCGCCGGAGGAGGTGCCCAAGCGCTTCGCGCGCGCGGAGGAGCTGTTCGAGCACAAGCTCTGGCGCGAGCAGCTTCGAGCCTGGGACGAAACGATCAAGCCGGCGTCGATCGCGACGCACCGGGAGCTTCAGGCCATCGATCCCGACGGCCTCTCCGATGAAGACCTCGCCGTCTACCTGGACCGCTGTCGCGAGCACCACATCGCGATGGTCTCCCAGCACATGCGTCACACGGCTGCGGCAATCGTTCCGACCGGGGACTTCCTCGCGCATGTCAGCGACTGGACGGACGTGCCGTCGTCCGAGCTGCTCGACCTGATGCGCGGCGCGGCTCCGGTCTCGGCGGGCGCCTCGGCGGAACTCGAGGCGCTGATCGCGGCGATCGGGCGCGACGTCGGCGCGCAGGACCTGCTCGCCTCCGATGAGGATCCCGGCCGCGTGCTGCAGGAGCTGCGCTCGCGCCAGGGGGACGCGGGCACGGCCGTATCCGATTACCTCGATCTGGTCGGATACCGGCTGCTCGACGGCTTCGACATCAGCGGGCCAACGGCGCTGGAATTGCCCGACGTGCTGCTTCGCTCGATCCGCATCGCCGTGGTCCCGGCAGAGGTCGAGGAGTCCGACGTCGAGCAGCGCATCGCCGACGTTCGAAGCCGCGTGCCGCAGGAGCATCAAGCTCAGTTCGACGAACTGCTCGGGGAGGCACGGCTGACCTACCGGATCCGCGACGAGCGCGGCGTATTCAGCGACATCTGGGCTTCCGGGCTGATGCGGCGGGCCGTTCTGGCCGGCGGGCGCCGGC
Source organism: Solirubrobacteraceae bacterium (assembly GCA_049517155.1). GTDB lineage: Bacteria > Actinomycetota > Thermoleophilia > Solirubrobacterales > Solirubrobacteraceae > Palsa-513. The sequence goes on along the minus strand of JBEKSK010000096.1, from coordinate 3,211 downwards.
TTGCTGCCAGCGGGCGGATCGCGCAGGCCGAGCATCTCATCGACGCAGGCTTCGACGAGATGCTCGCGCTGCTGTCGGGCACCGGCGGGCCTTCCGCCGATGAACTCGCGGCGCGTGCTGCCTATCGCGCCACGCATAGCGCGAAGGACGCTCCGGCGTTCCTCGGCGACCCGCCGTCTCCCCCGCCGGACCCGTCCGGGTTGCCGCCGGCAGCGGCGCGGGTGATGCGCGCGACGGGCATCGCGATGGGCGAGCTGTTTGGCAGCTCGCAGGAGGAGCACGAGGAGCACATGCTGCGCGGCCTGGCGGCGAGCCGCGGCGTGTATGAGGGCGTGGCGCGCTGCATTTCGGGGCCCGCTGAGTTCGATCGGATCGTCAAGGGGGACGTCCTGGTCACGGTGTCGACGAGCGAGGCCTTCAACATCCTGCTGCCGCTGCTCGGCGCGATCGTGACCGACAGCGGCGGTCTGCTCTCCCACTCGGCGATCGTCGCCCGGGAGTACGGGATTCCGGGTGTGGTCGGTACCCGCGAGGCGACCGAGCGGATCGCCGACGGGACCCGCGTGCGGGTCGACGGCGATGCCGGCGAGGTGACGGTACTCGCGTGAAGGAGGCGGTCGCACTCGCGGAAGCAGTCGACACCTCGCTGTTCGGCTCGAAGGCGGTCGGCCTCGGGCAGGCGTTGCGCGACGGGCTCACCGTGCCCCCGGGCGTGGCGCTCTCGGGGGCGATCGTCGAGGCCGTCGCCGCCGGCGAGGAGGAGGCGATCGCGACGGTCGCTGCTTTGGCGGCGCCGCTGGCCGGCCCGCTCGCCGTGCGCTCCTCCGCGGTGGACGAGGATGGCGCGGAGGCGAGCTTCGCCGGCCAGCACCTGACGTTGCTCAACGTCCCGTCGTGGGAGGGCCTCACCGACGCCTTGAGCGAGATCTGGTGGTCGGCTAACTCCGACTCGGCTATCACCTACCGCCAGCGTGTCGGGCTCTTCACCCGTCCGAGTGTCGGCGTCGTCGTGCAGACACTGCTCGATCCCGACACGGCCGGGGTGATGTTCACGCAAAATCCCGTCACCGGAGCGGACGAGCTGGTCATCGAGGCAAGCTGGGGACTCGGAGAGGTGGTGGTCGCCGGGCTGGTGATCCCGGACCACTACCGAGTCGCGCGCTCGGGTGAGGTGCTCGAGCGCACGCCGGGCCTCAAGAAGGTCGCGGTTCGCACGTTGCCACAGGGCGGAACGGTGGAGGATCCGGTGGCCCCCGAGCTGGTCGAGGCCCTCTGTCTCGACGACGGCGAGCTCGCGGAGCTCAACGCTCTCGCCGACCGCTGCGAACGCATCTACGGCCGCGCCCGCGACATCGAATGGGCGATCGCCGACGGCGCGCTCTACCTGCTTCAGTGCCGAGCGGTCACGCGCGCGGGGCCGTAGGTGGCGGTCCGGGGGCCACGGCGCGCAGCCGCGATTGCACTCGTGGCCGCTGCGTGAGCGACTAAGATCGCGCGATGGCAGGCGCGCCGGTCGAGGCTCTTCAGCGGGTGCCGCTCTTCTGCGACCTGGACGCGGACGAGGTCGGTCAGATCGCGCGCCTCTTCAAACAACGGCGGTTTCGTGCGGGCGAAACCGTCATCCAGGAAGGCTCGGGCGGCGCCGCATTCTTTGTGATCGACTCAGGCGAGGCGACGGTCTTCGTCGGCGGCGAGGAGCAGGCGACCCTGAAGCCGGGCGACCATTTCGGCGAGATCGCGCTGATCGACGAGGGGACGCGCACGGCAACGATCACCGCCGCCGGCGATCTCGTCTGTTTCGGGGTGACCTTCTGGGACTTCCGCCCACTGGTGGAGAGCAACGGCGTGATCGGCTGGAAGCTGCTGCAATCGCTGGCGAAGATCTACCGCGGCGCGCGGGCGCCGTAGTCGAGTCCGTGCCGGCGCCCGTCGGCGCCAGGGCACCTATCGCCGCGAGAGGTGCCGCGGGCTCTCGCGCCCAGAGAACTTGCGAACGGACCGCGCGACCCGGCGCTCAACCGTTGGTCGCGAGCAGCGCGCTCGCCCAGACGCGCCACGCGCATGAGCAACAGCTGACCCGCTGCCGCCGGCGCTCGCGGCGCGTCTCAGTAGGCCTTGGTCTCGCTCTGGCGCGTGTGCCCCGCCGTCGCACTGAGCCGGACGTGGCCGGCGCCCGCGGGCAGGGCGAGAGTGACGCGCACGCAGGCGTGCAACGCCGTGTGCTTGAGCGTGCGCGGCGCCCCCGGGGTGGGCTTGATCTGGAAGCTGAGCTCGCCGCTGCGGCGAGGGACGAACGTGAGTGTCCGGTGCCCGCCCGTCTTGATCACGGAAACCGAGCCGAGGATCGCACCGCTGGTCTGCGCCACGCAGCGCGACGCGCTGGTCGTGGTCGTGGTGGTGGTTGAGCTGCTCGTGAACACGTCCGAGCCGAACGAGGCGAGCCCGGCCTGCGCGGCGAACCCGATGTGCGAGAGCCCGAACAGATCCTCGACGCTTCGCAGCAGGCTGTAGTGGTTGTATGCGGTCTGGGTCACGGTGCCGGGCTTGATGAAGGGAGAGAGCAGCACGGCCCCGATCTTGCCGCCGCCAGTGGCGGCGGCGTTTGCGTCACTCGGGTCGCCCGGGTCCGCGGCATTTGGACCAGCCCGCTCACCGCAGCATGAGGACTGGTCGTCACCGGCCTCGGACTCGTCAAAGGTGACGACGATCAGCCCGTTTGCCTTGTACGCCGGCGAGGCCGTGATCTCGTTGATCAGACCGGGCAGGAACGTGTTGATCTGTGTCAGGCCGCCGGGGTCGCCGTTGGCGCAGTTGGTGTTGTGCCCGTCGTTGCAGAGCCCTGGAGTGATGAAGGAGAAGTTCGGCGTCGTCGCGACGCTGCTCAGATCGCCCGCGAGGACGCTGAGGTTGACGACGTGGCTGTCGCAGTAGGCCGTGTTGTCGATGATCGAGTGGAAGTACATGAAGGGGTCGTGACGGGTCGCGTACTGGTCGCTCGCCGTCTCGACCTGGGTGTTGTCGGAGGCGCCGACGGCAGGATGACCGCAGGTGGCCGACTCGCGCGCCGGATCGGCGCCCATGGCGTCCATGTAGCCCTTCCAGGTCAGCCCCGCCGCGTCGAGCTGGCCGGGGAGGGTCGGCACGGCCGGCGACGAGCTCGGGTACACGCAGCCGCTGCCCACCGCCTGCCCGTTGGCATCGAGCGTCGGGC
>JBEKSK010000095.1:0-8992 GCA_049517155.1 Solirubrobacteraceae bacterium | reverse complement strand
CGAGCAGCCAGACCAGTGACGCGGCGCTGGCAATCACCCCGAGCACCACGAGCAGCGCCCTCGGACCCGCATGCGTGTGCTGCGTCGCCGCCTCGGCGTCCACCAGCGCGACGCCGACGAGGCGTCCGAGGGCGAGCATCCGGCGGCTGATCGGGGCCTGACGCAGGTGGAGATCCGGGTGGAGAGGGGGGCGAGGATCCACCCGCAGATCGTCCCACGCGCCGACGACACGGCCGCGTCCCGCTGCGAACGTGTGCTCACAAGCCGAAGGTCACCCAAACAAGGAGCCAAAGATGCCCACCAGCGCCCTCATCCTCACCGTCGCGATCCTGTTTGGCGTGATCGCCTCAGACATCGGCCGCCGCGCTGTCACCACCCGCCGCCTGGTGCGCCCGCTGCTGATCGCCGGCGGCGCCGGCGCCGCCTACCTCAGCGCCTTCGCGACCAGCGGCTCCGGCCTCGCGGTCGAGCTGGCGGGTGCGGGCACGGGCGCCCTGCTCGGCCTGCTGGCGGCGTCGCTGATGCGCGTCGAGCACGAGAAGCACAGCGGTACCGTGTTCACGAATGCCGGCGGCGGCTACCTGGCCATCTGGATCGCCGCGGCCGCCGCGCGCCTCGCCTTCATCTACGGTTCAAGCCACTGGTTCTCAGCCGACCTCGCCAGCTGGATGCTCACCCACCACATCACCACGGGCGCACTCACCGACGGCCTGATCATGCTGGCCCTCGGGATGACCGTGGCCCGCACGCTCAGCCTCGCGGTCCGCAGCCAGATCGCGGCGGGCAACGGCCTGGGAATCGCACACCTCACCGGCACCGCCCGCTAGAACAAAGGGTCCGCAGGAGAACCGCAGAACCTGGAGGCCGCTGCCACGCAGCGGCCTCCGCGGTCGTTGTCAGCGCGACGCCGCGGCCGGGCCACGCGGCCCCAGAGCGGCTCCCGGCTCGTCTCGGCGGTCGCCCGCTCAGAAGCTGACCGGCGCCCAGCTGCGGCCGCCGTTGAAGGTCATGATCATCGTCGAGGCAGCGCCGCTGCCGGAGTGCACGATGCCGACACCCTGGCTGGGGCTCGTGAAGCCGAGATAGGAAAGCTCGCCGCGGTAGACGACGCTCCAGTGCTCGCCGGCGTCGAAGCTGGCCGAGAGGGTGTTTGCGCCGGCGAGGATCACGCCGGGGGCCGGGGAGGCGAGCACGTCGAAGCCGACGCTCGCTGGGAGCTCGCGCCCGGCCGCGAAGCTCTTGCCGCCGTTGCTTGAGAAATAGAGCCAGGGCGACCCGAGGGACGCCCCCGGCGGAGCCGACCTTGAAAGGCCGTAGGCGAAGCCGCCCATCACGCACACGGCGACGAGATCGCGCGGGGTGGAGGCAGCGGGGACCGCGAAGCTGTGACCGACCGAGGCGCACGGAGGGGTCCAGCTCAGCCAGCGGCCGCCGGCCAGCTGGGCGCTGCCGGTCGTGCCGCGGTCGTTGCCCTCGACGAGCCAGCCGCTGGCGCCCGCGAGCACGAATGAGCCGCCCTGCTCGCCGCCGCCGGCCGGGCTCGTGAGGGTCACGGAGCTCGAGGGCTGCCAGTCGTCCTGCGAGACGGGCGAGCTCTTCACGCTGACGTCGTTGGCCGGGTTTGACTCCATCAGGTAGGCGCTGCCGCGCGCCGCCTCGAGGTCATAGATCGCGTCCTCTTCGCCCAGGCCGCGTAGCGCCTGCTGCTTCCAGCTGGCGCCGCCGTCGTGGGTGGACCAAAGAATCGCCCGGATCCCGGTGACGGGACCTCCCGGCTTGGCCGCCACCGCGAGCCCTCCGTAGATCCAGCCGTCGCGCGCGTCGGCGAAGCGGACATTCAGGGCCGCGCCGGCGCCTTCGTAGAGGTCCGCGGGGGCACCGCCGACCCTGCGGTCGGCCGCTGTGAGCAGCGCCGCGGGCAGCGCCTGCAGCGACCACGTGCGTCCGCCGTCGGTGCTCTCGCGCAATTGCAGGCAGGCGCCGGCGGACCTGCAGGGCGCCGTCCCCAGCGCCCACGCGTGCTTGGAGGAGGTGAAGGTGACCGACGCCGGATCAAATCGCGCCGCCGCGGCAGCGGCACGCGCCGGCGATCCGCTCGCCGGCTGGCTTGCGAGCGCCAGGAGGGCGGCTGCGAGGAGGCCCGCGAGCGCGCCGGCGGCGGCGAGTGTGCGCCGTGTCCTGCGGGCCCCCGTCCTGGTCAGGTTCATGCCGCCATCCTAGGTGGCGGACCGCTCCGGCGCCGGCCGGCGCAGGCTCAGCCGACCGTCCAGGAGATCAGGCCGTTGTACTCGTACTCGAGCTTCGCAGCGGTCTTGCCCTTCGGCACGCTGAACCCGAGCCAGCCCTGTGTGCATTGCTTTGGCCGTAGCGGCGTCGGCACGAGCGCCGGGCTCTTGGCGGCGCGCGTGGACTCGGCGACGATGCCGCCCTGGGCGAGGCTGAGCGTGAAGAACGACGGCTCGAGCGCGGTCCCGGCCGGCGTGTGCGCGCTCGTGCAGACCTTGACCTCGAAGTTCGCAACCGGCTTGGACGCGCTCGGCGCGACGTAGGCCTCGAGCGTGAAGAAGTTGCCGGTCGGGCTCGTACGCTCGGCCGGCAGCTTCAGCTTTGACGTCGCTCGCGGGGTCGCGGCGACCGCCTGCGCGGCCGCGCTCAGCGGCGCTAGCGCGAGCGCCGCCGCGGCGCAGAGACCCGCTGCGATGCGCCGGCGCGTCAGGAGGGCCGAGGGTGTGGTCGGGCGTGGCTGCATCGATCGTCCTTTGGCTGGCGTGGGCCGGGTGGCGCGTTGCGACAGCGATCGCGACACGCGCGACGATCATGACAGCGTGGCGGGCCGCCAACGCCGCCGCGGACAGTCGATCGATGCCGGGCTGGACCCGGATGCGCCCCGGCGTGCAGGCGTCGCGCGCGCCGGCTGCTAGCGGATCAGCACGGCGTTGCCGGACGGGTCGCGCGCGAGCGTCCCGTCGGGGCGGCGCTCGAGCGTCACGCCGAGCGCGCGCAGCCGCGCTTCCACGGCGTCGCTCTCCGCCGCGCACTCGGTGACGAGCGTCCAGTGGCGCAGGCCGACGGCGTCGCCGGGCGCCGGCCCGACGCCTGCTCCGCGCCACACGTTGAAGGCGACGTGGTGGTGGTAGCCGCCGGCGGACACGAACACCGCGCTCGGCAGCGACATCATCACCTCGAAGCCCAATCCGTCGCGGTAGAAGCGGGTCGCCGCGTCGAGGTCGCCGACGTGCAGGTGCATGTGCCCCAGCGTCAGCCCGGGCGCCGCCAGCGGGCTCGCCGGCGTGCCCTCGATCGTCGCGAACAGCGCGCCTGTGTCAAGCGGCGCGGGGCCCGCAGCAAAAGGGTCGAGGCCGTGCATGTCGGGCCACTGCTCGCGGGGGCGGTCGGCCGCCAGCTCGATGCCGTTGCCGTCGGGGTCGGGGAGATAGATCGCCTCGTGTGTGCCGTGGTCTGAGGCGCCGTCGATTCGCGTGCGGCTCTCGGCCACGCGGCGGCCGGCGTGGGCCAGCTCCTCGCGGGTCGGGAAGAGCAGCGCGTAGTGGTAGAGGCCGGCGTGGCGCCCGGCGGGCCGCGCCCCCGGCTGCGCCCGCAGTGTCACGAGATCCTCGCCGCCGGCGCCGAGCGCCGCGTGGCGCTCGCTGCGCTCGCGCACCGACAGGCCAATCACTCGCGTGTAGAAGTCAAGCGCGCGGTCGAGATCGGTGACCGTCAGCTCGACGCCGGCGAGCCGCGTCGCGTCTGCGAGCCGGGCTCCGGCGCGCGGGGCGGAGATGTCGGTGCTGGTTGTCGTGCTCATCTGTCTCTCTCTGGTGCTCGGGCTGCGCCGGCGAGACGGGTGTCCCACCCCACCAGCGCAGCTGCGATCGTGATTACGCCTGCTTGACTGCCGAGATGTCGAGCGCGAGCTTGACGGTGTCGGAGACCATCAGGTTGCCGCTGCCCAGCGCCTGGTTGAACTTCATGTTCCAGTCCGAGCGCTCGAGCTTGCCGGTGATCTCGAGGCCGACGCGCTCGTTGCCCCACGGGTCCGTCTCGGTGCCCTGGACCTCGGCCTTCAGCGTGATCGGCTTGGTCACGCCATGCATCGTCAGATCGCCGGTGATCTCGAATGTCTCGCCGTCGATCTCGCGCACGCTGGTCGACTCGAACGTCAGCTCGGGATGGTTCTCGGCGTCGAAGAAGTCCGCGGACTTCAGGTGGGCGTCGCGCTGGGGCTCGGAGGTGTCGATCGAGTCGACCTTCGCAGAGCCCTTGACCTTCGCGCTCGCGAGGTCGTCGCCGACCTCGAGCGTGCCCTCGAACTCGCCGAACGAGCCGCGGACGGTCGCGATGCCCAGGTGCTTGACGGAAAAGCCGATCGAGGAGTGAGCGGTGTCAGCCGCCCAGGTTCCGGTCGGGACGATCGTTGTGGTTGTGCTCATAGAGGTTGCTCCTGGCGTTCGGTGTTGGCAAATAAACTTGCTAGCGCAACTATACACCCTGAATGCTTGCGCGCGCAAGCTAACTGGCCGCCCGGGTGCGGCTGCCGCCGCGCAGGCGCCCCGCCGGCGTCGCACGCCGTCGCCGGCTGCGCGCTCTGCGATGCTGGCGCCGTGGCGATCTCGCTTGCGATCTTCGCGTCCGGGGCAGGTACCACGGCGCAGGCTGTGATCGACGCCTGTGGCGGCGGGCGAATCGACGGTGAGGTGGTTCTGATCGTCTCGAACAATCCTGGCGCGCCGGTGCTCGAGCGTGCCGCGGTAGCCGGGATCGCCGGCCGCCAGCTCTCCGGCCGGACCCATCCCGCGCCTGGGGCGCTCGAGCGGGCGATGCTCGACGCGCTGGCGGCGGCAGGCGCGACGCACGTGCTCCTGGCCGGCTACATGAAGAAGCTCCCGCCGGGCGTCGTCGCCGCCTACGCGGGCGCGATCTACAACACGCACCCGGCGCTGCTGCCCGCCTACGGCGGTCAGGGGATGTACGGCGATCGCGTGCACGCAGCGGTCCTCGCCGATGGCCAGACGCGCAGCGGCGCAAGCGTCCATCTCGTCACCGACGAGTACGACAGCGGCCCGATCGTCGGCCAGGTCGAGGTTGCGGTGCTCGCGGGCGATGACGTCGAATCGCTCGGCGCGCGGGTCAGGGCGGCGGAGCGGGAGCTGGTGGTCGAGGTGCTGGCCGGCGTCGCTGGCGGCTGAGCGCCGCGCCGGCCGCCGCCCGGGCGCAGGGCAGCGGCTACGCGTCCGCCCAGTCGTGTGCGCGCTCGGGAAAAGCCGAGCGCAGCGGGCTTTGCGCCGGAGCCGGCGGCGGTGCCGCCGCCACGAAGCTCGGATCGAGCTGGCCGATGCGCGTCACCCCGAGCAGCCCCATCGCGACGACGATCTCCTCCTCCAGCAGCTCGAGCAGCGCCACGAGCGCCTCCTCGCCGCCGGCCGCCAGCCCGTAGGCCTGCAAGCGGCCCAGTCCGACCGCGTCGGCGCCGAGCGCGATCGCCTTCAGCACGTCGGTCCCGCGCAGGAAGCCGCCGTCGACGACGATCTCGGCCTGGCCCGCGACGACGTCCACCACCTCGCGCAGCGTCTCGATCGCGGCCTGCGCATGGTCGAGCTGGCGGCCGCCGTGGTTTGAGACGTAGATCGCCTCAAAGCCGTGCTCGAGCGCCAGCTCGGCGTCGCGCGCGCTCTGGATCCCCTTCAGGATCACCGGCACGCCGGCGTGCTCGCGCATCCGCTCGAGCCACTCCCAAGTCAGGCGCGACTGCCAGACGATCCCCGGATCGCCGCCGAACTCGTGCGTCGGCGGCAGCCAGCCGCTGCGCAGCTGGCGCTCGCGGCGCCCGTAGCGGGCGGAGTCGACGGTGATCGCGATCGCCGTGTAGCCGGCCGCCACCGCGGCCGCGATCGCCTCGTCAGCCCACGCCGGATCGCCGCGGATGTAGAGCTGGGCGATCTTCGCCGCGCTCGTGGCGGCGGCGACCTCCTCGAGGCCCGGCGCGCTGATCGAGCTGATCATCGCCGTCACCCCGAAGCGCGCGCCGGCGCGCGCGCTGGCGAGCGCTGCCGCCGGCGCGAACGTCTCGCTGCCGCCGAGCGGAGCGAGCACGACCGGGATTCGCAGCCGCGCGCCGAGCAGCGCGGCGCTCGGATCGATGCTCGACACATCGCGCGCCACGCGCGGGCGCAGCGCCAGCGAATCGATCGCGAGCCGGTTGCGCCACGCGGTCGTCTCGGTTTCAGAGCCGCCGGCGATGTAGTCCCAGACATCCGCGTCAAGGTTTGCCGCGGCCGCGTCGATGATCTCGTGGATCGTTGTCGCGGCAGCCGGCTCCCGAGGCATGCGGCGATCCTAGCGGCGTCGTAACATGGCAGCGCTCGGCGGGCTGCGGCCGAGTCAACCCACAGGAGGCGTGCAGGCGCAATGGCGGACATGGCGGACCAGGCAAGCCACGCGACGCTCGACTACTCGGTCGCCGACCGCGTCGCCTACGCGACGCTGTGCCTGCCGGACACCGGCAACGCCCTGACCGAGCGGACGCTCGACGAGATCAACGATGTCGTCGCCCGCGTGCAGCAGGACACAAGCGTGCGGGTGTTGGTTCTGCGCGGCCAGCGCGACGTCTTCTCGATCGGGATCGATCCGGAGGTGCTGGCGACCCTGTACTCCGACATCGAGTTCTACGAGCACATCCTCACGCGGGTCGCCGCGCTCGGCCTCTCGCTCGAGGCGCTCGACGTGCCGGTGATCGCCGCCATCAACGGGACCGCCCGCGAGGTCGGCTTCGACCTGGCGCTGGCGTGCGATCTGATCGTGATCGCCGACGAAGCGACGATCGGCGACGGGCGAGCCACGACCGGCCGCGTGCCGGGTGGCGGCGCGACCGTGCGCCTGCCGCGCGCCGTCGGCGTGCTGCACGCGCGCGAGATCCTCTTCTCCGGGCGCATGCTGAGCGGCACCGAGGCTGCCGCGCTCGGGCTGGCGCTGCGCAGCGTGCCGCTGGCGGCGCTCGACGACGCCGTCGCGGAGCTGACGGCCACGCTGACCGACAAGTCACGCGAGGCGCAGGCGACGATCAAGCGCCAGATCAACGGCAGTCTCGGGCTCGACACGCCGAGCGCGATCGAGCACGAGCGCAGCGAGATCATCAGGCATGTGAGCGACCCCCAATCCGACGCGGTCGAGGGACTGCGCGCGGAGCGGGAGGGTCGCCCTCCCTCCTGGGCCTGAGCCCCGCGCCGCGCTGCCGAGTCCAGCTGCGGCCGCGGGCCCTCGCAATCGCGCGCGCCGCGCGCCGCGCCGCGCCCTCAGCTCGCGGTGTCGATCACGACGCGCCCGCGGATCTGCCCGGCGAGGATCTCCGCCGCCAGTTCCGGCACGCGTGACATCGGCTCGACCCTGGTCATCGACTCGAGCCGCTCGGGCGACAGATCCCGCTCCAGCCGCCCCCACGCGACGGCGCGCGCCGGCGTGGGACACATCACCGAGTCGACGCCGAGCAGGCTCACGCCGCGCAGGATGAAGGGCGCGACCGTCGTCGGCAGATCGGTGCCGCCGGCCCGCCCGCACGCCGCCACCGCACCGCCGTAGCGGGTCCGCGCGAGCACGCTGCCCAGTGTCTGCGAGCCGACGGTGTCGACCGCGCCGGCCCAGCGCGCGCTCTCGAGCGGCTTCGAGGGCTGCTCGAGCTCCGCCCGCTCGACGATCGAGCTCGCCCCCAGCCCGCGCAGGTAGGCGTGCAGCTCCTCACGTCCTGTGGAGGCAGCGACGCGGTGGCCGAGCGCCGCGAGCAACGTGACCGCGATGCTGCCGACACCGCCGCAGGCGCCGGTCACGAGCACCTCCTCGTCCTCGCCGGGCGCCACGCCGGCGCGCTCGAGCGCCAGCACGCAGAGCATCGCGGTGAGCCCCGCGGTGCCGATCGCCATGCACTGCGACAGGGTGAAGGCCGCCGGCTTGGGCGTCAGCCACTCCGAGCGCACGCGCTGGCGCTGGGTGTAGCCGCCCGGGTGGGACTCCGACAGGCCCCAGCCCGTGACCAGCACCTCGTCGCCCGCCCGCCAGTCCGGCGAGCCCGACTCCTCGACCACGCCCGCAAGGTCGATGCCGCAGACCATCGGGTAGCTGCGCGCGATCCTCCCCGAGCCGGTCACGGCCATGCCGTCCTTGTAGTTGAGCGAGGAGTGCGACACGGCCACGGTGACGTCGCCCTGCGGCAGATCGACGTCCGAAAGCTCGCGCAGCTGGGCCGGGCCGGGCTCCGGCACAACGATCGCCGGGAAGGTCATCGCCTGACCCTAATGCAGAAGCGCCAGGCGGGCAATCGCCCCCTCCCGCGCCCGCGCTTTCCCGTGCCCAGCGCGAGCGTGGCGCCGTGCGCCGCCGGTAGTAGGGTTTTGCAGCCGATGAGCGTTACCGCCCCGGAAGCCACGATCTACTCGGGACACCCGTCCTGGCGCTCGATGCTCGACTTTCACCTCGCCGGCCTGTTCGGCGCCCTGGCCGGCGGCGCGATCGCCCGCCTGGTCTCAAGCAACTGGGGCATCGCCGTCGCCGCGTTCGCCGCGATCCTCGCGATCTCGCTGCTGATCGGCCTGATCCGCCGCATCTCGACGACCTACACGATCACCGACCGCCGCCTGCACATCCGCCGCGGCATCCTCTCGCGCACCGAGCAGCACACGACGATCGACCGCGTCCAGAACGTCGAGACGCATCAGACGCTGTTCGAACGCGTGCTGCGGATCGGCACCGTCAACTTCGACACGGCGGCGACCGACGACTCGGACTTCGCCTTCGTCGGCATCGCCACCCCCAAGGTCGTCGTCGCCGCGGTCGACCGCGCGCAACAGCTGACCAGCCGCGCGGATCCGCTCGACCCGGCCGGATGACCGATGGGCGGATCGTCAGCGCCCGCGAACTGACGCGGCGCTAACGCCGAGGGGCGAGGTGGCGGTCGAGGCGCCGGCGAATAAGACCTTTCAAGGGGCTCCGGCGGCAGGCCGCCTGC
>JBEKSK010000094.1:0-9017 GCA_049517155.1 Solirubrobacteraceae bacterium | reverse complement strand
ATCGCGCGCCACCGCCACCGGCGCCGCTCCCCGCTCGCGCCCCGCGCATGCCGGCGGCGGCGCATCCGATCCGCCGCCCGGTGTCGAGCTCGACCGCGCGATCGTCGAGCTGGTCGCCACCGCGCGCCCGTCGGTCGGGCGCACCCGCGCCGTCGAGGTCCTGCGCGGCGGGCGCTCCAAGGTCGTCGTCCAGAACGGCTACGACTCGCTCGACCTCTACGGCACCTTCGCCCATCTCTCAAACGCCGAGACGCTCGCCCGCGTCGATCAGCTGATCGAGCGCGGCCTGCTGCGCTCGACCGGCGGGCGCTTCCCCAAGCTCGCGCTGAGCCGTGGAGCGCGTGACGCCGAGGGGCGGCTCGCGGCGTAGGCCGCGGGGCTCGGACGGCCGTCTCAGCGGCCGCCGGCGCCGCTCCAGACGCCGGCCGATCGTATGGCGAGCTGCGCCGTGGGCCCGTCCTGTTTCGGGTCGCGCCGGCGGAAGAACGTTTGGGTGCGCCGATCGAACCCTGGCACGTATGGCACGATGTATGGCATGCGACGGACGACGATCTATTTGCCGCAGGAGCTGAAGGCCGCGCTCGAACGCACGGCGGCAGCCCAGGGGAAGAGCGAGGCCGAGGTTGTCCGCGCCGCGGTCGCGGCCGCTACGGCCGGCCACGCCCAGCCGCCGCCGCGGCTGCCGCTGTTTGACAGCGGCGACGCCACGCTGGCCGAGCGGGTTGACGAACTGCTCGCCGCAGGCTTCGGCGTTGATCCTGCTTGACACCAGCGGCCTGTGGGCGGCGCTCGACGCGGCTCAGCGCTCGCATGCGCAGGCGCGCGCGAGTCTGGTCGCCGCCGCTGCGCCCCTGCTGCTGTCACCTTTCGTGCTCGCGGAGCTGGACTACCTGCTGGCCGCGCGGGTCGGGTCATCAGCGCGCACGAGCCTGCTCGCCGAGGTGGAGAGCGGCGCCTACCAGCTCGAGCCGTTCTCCGCAGCCGACGTCCGTGAAGCGCTCACGCTGATCCGCCGACACTCGAGCCTCGGCGTGAGCCTGGCGGATGCGTCGATTGTCGTGCTTGCTCGTCGCCACGCGGTGGCGGACCTCCTCACGCTTGACGAGCGTCACTTTCGCACGCTCACGGTCGACGGCCGACCGTTCCGGCTGCTTCCTGCCGATGCCTGAGCGCCGGCGATTCTGCGCGTCTGCGAAGAGGTGGCCGGGTGATCTGGGCACTATGGCAATACCGGGTATACTCGATCGGTGGCCAAGGTGATGGTGTCACTCCCCGACGACCTGCTCCGAGATCTGGATGCCGACGCCGCCCGACGCGGATTGACGCGGAGCGGTCTGCTGCGAGAGCTCGCCCAGGAGAGCCTGCGGCGCCGCAGCGCGGACCGTGGCGCACGGGCCGGCGAGATCTTGCGTGGCGCCACGGCGCATGGGGGAGGGGTCGCGGAGCTCCGCAAGCGCCACCGGCCGCGGTGACCGGCTGGTTTCTCGACGCCAGCGTCCTGCTGGCCGCGGAGGACAGCGACGACGCCAACCACTCCGACGCGCGGCGCTTGCTCGAGGGGCCCGGCCCACTGACGACCCTGGACCTCGCCTTCTACGAGGTGACCAACGTCGCGATCGCGGCCTGGAAGGACATCGCCGCCGCACGCAGGCTGGGTGGCCTGATCGCCGCGGTGGCGGACGACGGAGGCCTTCACCGTGTCGAGCCGTCGCTGCTCGAAGCAGCTGCACAGCTGGCCCAGGCGCACGGGATCTCGATCTACGACGCTGCCTACGTCGCCGCGGCGAAGGCGGCCCGAGCGCCGCTCGTGAGCTGTGACGTGCGAGACATCGTCGCTCGCGGGCTCGGACGGCTTCCCGCCGCTGCCGTCGCTGCACGCGGGGGCCCACCGACCAAATGATTGTACGTCTACGTACAGAAGAGTACAATTCTTCGATGGCAGCGATGACGGTGACGCAAGCGCGGGCGGCGATCCACGAGCTGCTCGAGCGCGTCGCGGTCGGCGAGGAGGTGACGCTCACACGTCACGGCCAGCCGGTGGCCGTCGTCGTGCGCCCCGATGTGCTGCGCAGCCGCCGCGCCGAGCAGGCGCTCGGGTCGGCGGCGGCGTTGGGCGCGGCGCTCGCGAGCGCGCGCCGCGCGCCGTTTCCGCCACCGACCGGATTGAGCGCGGATCGGGCCGAGGAGTTGATCGCCGCCGTGCGTGAGGGCCGCGAGCGGGGCTGAAGCAGGGTGGACGCCTTCGACGCGGACGTGCTGATCTACGCGGCCGTCCCCGGGCACCCCCTCGGTCGCCGCGTGCTCGCGCTGCTGGCGGCCGGGCCGCAGGCGCCGGCGGGGACCGGATCCACTCTGCTTCTTCCCGAGGTCCTCACCAGGCCGCTGCGCGACGGCGCGCAGGAGGAGCTACTCGCGCTCACCGCGATGCTGTCGCGACTCGATCTGCGCCCGCTCGATCAGGCCGGCGCAGAACTCGCCGTCGCGCTCGGCGCCGCGCACGGGCTGAGCGCGACGGACGCGGTCCATCTGGCGACCGCGGTGGCCGCCGGCGCCGACCGCTTCCTCACGAACAACCGCCGCGACTTCCGCCAGACGATCGCCGAGGTCGCGATCACCTACCCCGACGAGCTGGACGCGCCCGACTGAGGGACGAGACCGCCGGCACCGCCGCGACATACCGCGCCGCGCGATATCCTCGAAGGATCGCGGCCCAGACCGACAGCGCAGCCACCACGGGCATCCACTACGCCGCCGTCGAACCCGGCGCGGTGCAGGTGCGCCGGGCGCTGCTGTCGGTTTCCGACAAGCGCGGCATCGTCGATTTCGCCCGCGGCCTCGCGGCGCTCGGGATCGAGCTGGTCTCGACCGGCGGCACCGCCCGCGAGCTCGCGCAGGAAGGCCTGCCCGTTCGCACGATCGACGACCTCACCGGCTCGCCGGAGATGCTGGACGGACGCGTCAAGACGCTGAACTCCAAGCTCTACGCAGGCGTGCTCGCGCTGCGCGACAACCCCGAGCACATGGCCGCCGCGGCCGAGCACGAGATCGAGTTCATCGACCTGATCGCGGTCAACCTGTACCCCTTCGAGCGGACCGCGGGGCGCGCCTCCGCGAGCGACCACGAGGTGATCGAGAACATCGACATCGGCGGGCCGACGATGATCCGCGCGGCGGCCAAGAACTACCCGTTCGTCGCCGTCGTCACGACGCCGGAGAGCTACGACGCGATCCTCGACGAGCTGCGCTCCTCCGACGCCCGCCTGTCGCTGCCGACGCGCGAATCGCTGGCCGCCGACGCCTTCGCGATGACCGCGCGCTACGACACCTCGATTGCGCGCTGGTTCGCCGAGCGCCGCGAGGACGACTTCCCGCAGCTGCACGTGCGCGCCTACGAGAAGGTGCTCGAGCTCTCATACGGCGAGAACCCCCACCAGCGCGCCGCCTACTACTCCAAGGTCGGCGCCCGCACGCACCTGCTCTCGCAGGTCCGCCAGCACCACGGCAAGCCGCTATCGTTCAACAACCTGCTCGACGTCGACGCCGCGCGGCGGCTGTGCGACGAGTTCGAGACCGTCCCGGCCGCGGTGATCGTCAAGCACAACAACCCCTGCGGCGCCGCGCTCGCCGACCGCGCGATCGACGCCTACCGCCACGCCCTGGAGTGCGATCCGATGAGCGCCTACGGCGGCGTCGTCGTGCTGAACTCGCGCGTCGATCACGAGCTTGCGACCGCGCTCGCGGAACAGTTCATCGAGGTCCTCTTCGCACCCGGCTACGACGAGGATGCACTCGAGGTGCTCCAGGCGCGCAAGAACGTCCGCCTGCTCGAGAAGGGCGACCGCCGCGCGGGCGGGCGCGAGCTCGAGCTGCGCCAGGTCGCGGGCGGCCTGCTGGTCCAGGAGCGCGACCTCGTGATGAGCGCACGCGAGGACATGACCGTCGTCACGGCCCGCGCGCCGACGGAGCCCGAGTGGGAGGACCTGCTGTTCGCCTGGCAGGTCTGCAAGCACGTGCGCTCGAACGCGATCGTGATCGCCCGCGATCGCGCGACGGTCGGGATCGGGGCCGGCCAGATGAGCCGCGTGGACTCGGTCCGCCTCGCGCTCGAGAAGGCCCGCCCCGGCTCACTCACCAACTCGGTGCTCGCCTCCGACGCCTATTTCCCCTTCGCCGACGGGCCCCAGATGGCCTTCGAGGCGGGCGTGCGCGCGGTCATCCAGCCGGGCGGCTCGATCCGTGACGCCGAGGTCATCGCCGCCGCCGACGCGGCGGGCGTCGCGATGGTCACAACCGCCGTCCGCCACTTCCGCCACTGAGTCCCTGAGCGCCGGCCGTCGCCGCGCCGCCCACCCGCGCTGCTAACGCTCGCTCGCCCAGCGCCCGATGCGCAGGACCGCCTCGTCGATCACGCCGTCGCCCTTGGGGAACGCGAATCTCACCAGCGACCGCGTCGGCCCGGACGGGTCGGCGGCGAAGGCCGAGGTGGGAATCGCGACCACTCCCGCCTCGCGGGCCAGCCGCTCACACAGAGCGCCGGCGTCAGGTTCGCCCAGCGGGGCGGCGTCGGCGTTCAGGAAGTAGGTGGACGCCGATGCCAGCACGTCGAAGCCGGCGCCGCGCAGGCCGGCGGCGAGGCGGTCGCGCTTGGCGCGCAACATGACCGCGAGCGCGCCGGTGACCTCGTCGGGCAAGGTGAGGGCAGTGGCGGCCGCGTGCTGCAGCGGCGCGCCGCCGACGAAGGTGAGGAACTGCTTGACCGCGCGCAGGCGCTCGATCAGCTCGGCCGGCCCGCTCGCCCAGCCGATCTTCCAGCCGGTCACCGAGAAGGACTTGCCGACCGAGGAGATGCTCAGCGTGCGCTCCGCCATACCGGGGAGCGTTGCGATCGGGATGTGTTCGCCGTCGAAGACCAGGTGCTCGTAGACCTCGTCGGTCACCACGATCAGGTCTCGCTCGCGGCAGCTGGACGCGAGCAGCTCGAGCTCGCCGCGATCGAGCACGCGCCCGGTCGGATTGTGCGGCGTGTTCAGCAGCAGCACGCGCGTGCGGTCGGTGATCGCCGCCGCCAGCGCCTGGCGTTCAAGGCGCCAGTCGGGCGGGCGCAGCACGATCGCACGCGCCTGCGCGCCCGCGAGCGCCACGACCGCCGGATAGGCGTCGTAGCTTGGGTCGAGGAACGCAACCTCGTCGCCGGGGCCCACCAGCGCCAGCAGCGCCGCCGCGATCGCCTCGGTCGCGCCGAAGGTCACCTGGATCTCGCGGTCGGGATCGAGCACGATGCCATAGCGGCGTGCCTGGTGGGCGGCGATCGCGTGGCGCAGCCGCGCAACCCCCTGGAGCGGCGGGTACTGGTTGTGCCCGGCGCGCAGCGCGTCAACCGCCGCCTCGATCACCGCGGTGGGGCCGTCGAAGTCCGGAAATCCCTGCCCGAGGTTGATCGCGCCGCTGCGCTCCGCGAGCGCGGTCATGCGGGTGAAGATGGAGACCCCTGAGTCCACGCCGGAGATCATGACGACCGGGCGCCGGCGGGCTGCGCGGAGCAGCCCCGCTGTGGCTGTGCCCGGCGCGCATGCCTGTGCCCGGGGGCGCATAAGCCCCCGGGGGAGACGGCGCATGCCTGAGTCCCGAACGGGGTGCGCCGTCTCCGGGATCGGCGCATGCGCCGATCCCCCACCCCAGGACGGCGTAGGAAGCCGCACCGGTGGGGCTTCACTGCCCGTCCGGGCGGGGCCCCCGCGCTACCAACGGGGGACGTTTTCCACCTATTGCCGCTACCCTGGCCCGCTAGGCTGCGCCGAGTCATAGGGGTTTCGGGGCAGCGCGGCTGCGGTGCCCTACCGAACGCAGTCTGGGGATATGCCAAAAAGGCTGGAGCTACTGGAGCGCGTCAACACCGAGCACGCCATCGGCGAGGCGCTGCTTGCGGCCGAGCGCGGCAAGGGCTCGGTCGTGGCGCTGATCGGGACACCCGGGATCGGCAAGACCGTGCTGCTGGGCCGAGGCGCCGCCCTCGCGGAAAAGCGCGGCTTCGCGATCGCGCACGCCGTCGCCAGCCCGATGGAGCGCGGACTCCCGTTCGGGCTGCTCGGCCAGGCGATCGTCGCCCTCGGCGGCAACCCCGTCGAGGACGTCGCCGAGCTCGCGCGCGCCGGCGGCCAGTCCGCCCGCTTCTACCGCACGCTGCGCTGGCTCGGCGAGGTCGCGGCGGAGCGCCCGGTGCTGCTCGCGCTCGACGACCTGCACTGGTCCGATCCGGACTCGCTCGAGCTGTTCGGCTTCCTCTGCCGGCGCCTGGCGGCCCTGCACGTGCTCGTAATCGGGACGCTTCGGCCGCAACCGCCGGCCGCCATGGCGCTCGCGCAGGAGCTCGAGTCCTCCGGGCGGGCGCGGGCGATCACGCTCGAGCCGCTCAGCCTCGAGGGCTCGGCGACCTTGCTGGCGCGCGTGCTCGGGCGCACGCTCGAGCCCGAGCAGGCGACCGAGCTGTGGCAGGCCTGCGCGGGGACGCCGCTGCTGCTCGAGGCGGCCGGACGCTCGCTCGCCGAGGGCGCCCAGCCGCTCGCGCTTCGAGGCGGCACCGCTGGCGACTCGGCGCTGCTTCTGGCGCGCTTCGCCGACGTCGGTAGCGACGGCTTCGAATACGTCAAGGCGGGCGCGATCTTCGGCGTCTTCTTCGATCACACCAAGGCCACCGCCCTCTCGGGCGTGCCGCCCACCGCGGCCGATGAGGCGCTCGAGCGGCTGGTCGCAGCCGGCGTGCTCGAGGACCTCGGCTCGGGATCCGTTTCGTTCGTTCACCCGCTCTTCGCTCAAGCTCTACTTGACGCTCAGCCTTCGGCTGTGCGTGAGCGCCGCCACGCCGCCGCCTTCGAGCTGGTCGTCGCCCAGGGCGGTCCCGACGCGCTGGCGGCCGAGCATGCCGCGCTGGGCGGCCTGGCGGGCGACCCGCTCGCCGTCGAGATCACCGCCCGCGCCGGCGCCGCCGCGCTCGCGCAGGGCGCGCTGCGGGCCGCCTGCACCCACCTCGAGAACGCGGTCCGCCTCGCCGGCGCCAACCCGCCGACCGAGGTGCTGCTGCTCTACGGCCAGGTGCTCGTCGCCCAGGCCGACATCGTGCCGCTTCGCTCGCTCTGCGCCGAGCTGCTCTCGCGCGAGCTGGACGCGCCGACACGCGCCCGGGCGCTGTGCCTGATGGCCCGCGTCGAAGCGCTCGCCAACCGGCCCGCGCAGGCCCAGCAGCTCTTCATGCAGGCGGCGGCGGTCGCGACCGACCCAGCCGGGCGCGTCGCCGTGCTCTGCGACGCGCTGCTGACCTGCCTGGCCTCGGCGCCGGCGCGCTGGGTGCTCGACACCGCCGAGCGCGCGCTCGAGCTGGCCGGCGAGCGCACGCCGCAGCAGCGGGTGCTCCGCTTCGTTCGCGCCTACGCGGCGCTGATCTGCGAGTGCGATCCACGCGCGGCGCAGGCGCTGACGAAAGAGGTGCTCGCGGCGGGCGCCCGATCGCTGTGGTCGGCACAGGGCTGGAACCTGACGATCGCGGTGCACACGCTGAACATCTGCAAGGTGCTCGAGGATTACGCGGGCGCCGACATGCTGTTCGAGCGCGAGTACGCCGAGGCGGTCGCGGCGGGCGCGCCGGTGCTGATGGCCGGCCTCGCCGTCGCCCACGCCGACGTGCTGCTGCGCCTCGGGCGCCTGGGCGAGGCGCTCGAGCTGGTCGAGCGCACGACCACGCTCAGTGACCGGCGCATCCTGCCGTGGGCGGATCTCGCCGCCGCGGTGCTGCTCAGCGAGCTCGGCGAGGACGCGCGGGCCGCCACGCACATCGAGTCGCTGCGCGCCTTCGCTGCGGAGATCCCGGCCGAGCAGTTCGCCGTTGTCTCGCTCTGGCTGCACCTGCTCGACGGCCGCGCCCAGCTCGCCGCCGGGCACCGCGAGCAGGCCTCGGACACGATGGTGCGCGCCGCCGAGATCGCGGCGCTCGGCGGGCGGCTCGAGCCGTGCCTGGTGCCCTGGGCCGCCGTCGCGCTCGAGGCGCACCTGGCGGCCGGCCGGGCGGAGCGCGCCCGCGTGGTGCTCGACCAGCTGGAGTCGTGCTCGCAGCGGCTGCCGAGCCGCTGGCCGCACGCGGTGGTCGCGCTCGGGCAGGCCGGGATCGCCGCGAGCGAGGGCTCGACCGAGCGCGCCGACGAGCGCTTCGCGCACGCGATCGCCCGCTTCGCCGAGTGCTCCCAGCCGCTCGAGCACGCCCACGCGCTGATCAGCTTCGGCACCCACCTGCGCCGCAGCGCTCGCCCGCGCGACGCGCGCGAGCCGCTGGCCCGGGCGCTGGCGATCTGCGAGTCGACCGGTTCCGAGCGCCTGGCGCGGATCGCGCGCGCCGAGCTGGCTGCCAGCGGCGGGCGCCGCCGCCGGCGCAGCGAGGACGGCTCGGCGCTGACCGCGCAGGAGCGCCGCGTCGCCGGCTTGGCCGCGCAGGGCCTCGCGAACGGCCAGATCGCGGCGGCCATGCACCTCTCGCCGAAGACCGTTTCGTCGCACCTTCAGCGCGTTTACGGCAAGCTGGGGATGCACTCGCGACGCGAGCTGATCCTGCGCGCGAGGGAGTTCTCACATGAGTCGTAGCGGCGTCGGCCCGCGGGCTCTGGCCGCGAATGGGCTAATCTCAGGGCGTTTGCCCGATGCTAACCGCCGGGCGGGCATGGTAAACATCGCGGCCGGAGGTAGTACGGCCTTGGCGCCAAGCCACGGAATGGGTAAGGCGGCGACCAGGGGACGCAAAGCAAGGAAGGCCGAGCGGCCTGTGGGAGATATGGCTGTGCCAAGCGCGCTGCTGGTTGCACGAGACAATGGATATGGGGTCGCGGACCGCGAGGCGGGGTCCGTTGCGCGTCGGCTCGCACCGCTTTCGAGCGATGTCGCGACGCTGGTGATGGTTGGTGGCCCGCAGCTGGTTCGGGCGATGGTTGCGGATCTGATTGACGCTCAGCCGGGGATGCGTGTTGAGCACAGTTTCG